>JBGTMK010001012.1:0-22290 GCA_041743605.1 Nostoc sp. | reverse complement strand
AAATCTTGACTCCTAACTCTCAACTCTCCAATTTTAGGTTTGGATTTTGGATTGAAGAAAAAACCTCAAATCTAAAATCCAAAATTGATTAACTTCTAACTCTTGACTAAGAAGCTGATAACGAAAAACGAAATCTCCGCGCTCCCGATGTGTCTTTTGTTCGTGCTGATAGACTGAAAACAAGCAAGCGCGACTTTGTGGAACTAGTGCCTGATTTGATGGTCGAAATAAAATCTAAGTCAGACCGGATCAAACCACTGGAAGAAAAGATTCAGCTATTCCTACAACTTGGATGTACAGTTGGTATCCTGATTGATCCTGACAAATTGACGCTCACAGTTTATCGACTCAACCAAGAACCAATAGTTTTGCAGGATAATAACAAACTGACCCTACCAGACTTACTACCAGGTTGGGAGCTAGTAGTGTCAGAAATTTGGCCTCCTGTGTTTGAGTAGCTCAAAACTACTACAGCCAAGGACGACTAACTAGTTCTAACTCTCGAATTTCATCGTCGCTCAATTTCCAGCCCAAAGCACCAGCATTTTGTCGCACGTGTTCGGCCGTTTTCACCCCAGCAATGGGAATAACGTTCCCCTGAGCAATTAACCAGTTGAGAGCAACTTGGGCAGGAGTGCGATCGTATTTTTCCCCAAAATTGCGTAGCAAAGATATGACTGGGGCAATTTTTTGCAGACCTTCTTTCTTAAATCGCGGGTCTATTTTTCTTGCACCAGTTGGGATTTCAGCACTATCAATACTGTACTTACCTGTGAGCAATCCCTGTGCTAAAGGACTATAAGCCAAGATAGTCACACCCAACTCACGGGCAGTTGTGATAATACCTTTGCTTTCAACTTGCCGACTGAGTAAAGAATAACGCACTTGGTTGACAGCCAAAGGTACTCCACGGGCCGCCAATATTTGATGTGCGTCTCGCATTTGCTCTGCTGAGTAATTACTCACACCGACTGCGGCAATTCTGCCGAGCTTCACTTCATCTGCTAGGGCATTCATCAAAGTTTCTTGACTTAAAAAGAAGGCAAAAGGCCAATGCACTTGATACAGCGTGATTCGCTCTAATTGCAAGCGTTTGAGGCTGGCTGTTAAAGCATCAGAAACGGATTGGGCTGTAAATCGCCACGGTAGAGGGCCAAATTTTGTGGCAATTTGTACAGATTGTTGTGTCTGTTGCAGAAATTGTCCCAAAAATTTCTCTGATAATCCCATTCCGTAGACTTCGGCAGTATCAAAGAAAGTAATACCAGCTTCTAAGGCTGCGGTAAAGGCTTCTTGTAACTGTTCTGGGCCGTAGCGATCGCCATAATTCCAAAATAGTTTATCACCCCAAGCCCAAGTGCCTATGCACAAGGGTGTAACAGATGGGCCATTTTGCCCCAATGTGATGTTTTCCACGGTTGCAAAATTTAGTTTATTTACATTTCTTTACTTTTATAGTGTATCGTTACAGTGCGATCGTCACCACTTGGCTACAACTCGTATGGTGTCTAGGCGTAGCCCGTCATAGACATCGCGCCTTGCAGTAAAAATTTAAAATCTAAATCAAACTCGCATAAACAAGATCCCCGACTTCTCGAAGAAGTTGGGGATCTGCAATTCTCACAAATCAAATAGGATTGCTATAGTTGAGTGTATTTACTTGTATTTATGAATTAGATGATTTATCCTGCTTGGCTTTTTTGATTAATTCCATGTAGACATTAATCTCACTAATTTCGATATCATGCTCAACTCTGGTTACTTTCCATTTCTCCTTTTTTAGGTAAACTTCCTCTCCTACTCTGGGAGTAAATTGGAGATCATAGAACTTTTTTAGAAAATCTTTTTGATTTTCTTCCCATAATATTACTTTGACTGGTTCTTTACTCATTGCTTATGCCTATTTGGTTACTAGATGAAGGTAAGTAGTTTGATGACATACATACGGCAAGTTTATCTTACTAATTCAATGGAATAGCGTAGTTAAAACCACATTTTAATATTGATATTTTTATGTGGCTTGATTGCGCCCGATAAAGTTACAGCGTAATACCATAAATCTAGTAAGTATTACTATTAGGTTTACTTTAAAATCTTTTTTAGTGCTGTTTTTGCTTGTATCAAGCTTGTATCAAATAGTCTTTATTAACTGGTAATTTCATTGTAGTCGCTGGAGTGCGATGCCTGCGGCGGGGCGTAGCCCATCGCTATTTTTTAGCTAGTTCTTACTTAATGTTGTGATAAGTGTTTGTTCAAGCTTTTTGACTTTTATAGTGCGATCATCATGGGCAAGACTGCGAATAGAGCATTGGGTATTAAGTATTTGGCGCATTATTTTTGAGAGTTTTAATAAGTTAAAAGTAAGAAACGCTTGTGATATCAAAGCGAAAAGTACGTTACTACAAAAGTTATTGCGAATCATAGCACCAAGTGCTATATAATAAGCGAAGGTAATGATCATAGCATGATAATCTACAAAACCCGATGGTTTGACCGTTGGGCACGCAAAGAGGGTTTAGACGACCTTAGTCTCTGCGCGGCTGTAAACGAAATTATGGCAGGACTTTACGAAGCCGATCTAGGAGGCGGACTGTTCAAAAAGCGGATTGCTCGCTCTGGACAAGGTAAGCGTGGTGGCTTTCGTACACTGGTCGCCAGCAACAAGGGAGATTGGTGGTTTTTTGTTTTCGGTTTCCCGAAAAACGAGCGCAGCAACATTAACAAAAAAGAAGAACAAGCATTAAAAATGCTGGCATCAGTGCTGTTGTCTTACACACTACAGGATCTCGAAAAAGCCAAGCTGGAAGATGAATTGATAGAGGTAACTTGCAATGCCGAAGAAGAAATCAGCGATTCTTGAAGCCGTTCACGAAACGGCTACGGGGCTGCACAATGCTGGACTAATGGATCAGACTACACTGCGTGAATTCGACCGTCTGTGCTTGCCTGTAATTGAACCGCTAGAACCTAAGCAAATTAAGGAAATACGCGAATCATCTCATGTCAGCCAGGCAGTATTTGCTGCGATTTTGAATACAAGTCTATCAACAGTTCAAAAGTGGGAAATCGGTCAGAAGCGTCCTAGTAGCACTGCTCTTAAGCTGTTGCACCTAGTTAAGAAACGGGGATTGGATAGCGTGATTGATTAAGGGCAATTCTGTGTACTTGCTGGAGTGCGATGCCTGCGGCGGGGCGTAGCCCATCGCTATTTTTCAGCTAGTTCCTGCTCAATATCGTGATAAGTATTTGTTCAAGCTTTTTGACTTTTATTCTGAGCATGATAATTCAACCGGATTTTAGGGGAATACTTATAAATAGAAACCTAAATATTTTTGGGAGAGCATTATGTTTGGACTTGAAAAGATAACAGTTGGAAAAGTATTAAAAGCTGCAACAGTTGCTGCTGGAGTTGGTGCTGTAGCTATAGCTGCACCTATAGGGGTAGTTGCTGTTGTTGGGCTTACGGCTGCTGGGGCTGGTGCAACTTGGCTCGCAGAGAGTGTTGGAGATGAACTAAATAATAATGATAAGGATAAAAGTGACAGCTAATTCTCTCTACTTCAGGTAAAAGGGGAGAGTTAGCAAATGAGCAAAAAACCGGGTTAATCTCAAATTCTAAAAAGAAGTCTAGAAGAATACATAATGTTTAGCTCAGAAGCTAAACAGTTGACTTTGACAAAAAAAATGGTTTTACTTCTCTGTCAACAAGCAGAATCTAGAGTTGAGCAATTAAAAAGCTTAGAACCACACTCTGAGGAGGGGCTTATTGCGACAATAGAGTACAATAAAATTCAAGTAAAATTACATTTTACTCCGGAAAAAATAACTCTTAATAAAGATTGCGTTGAAGAGGAACTTCGCTTATTGAACCCCCCTGAGTTTGAGACTGAATCGATAGTTTACCGTTATCTCATTGCAGGTTGGACAAGATTTTTAGGAGGTAAATTTCCCAATGGAGCTTTACCAAAAGAGGTTAGAATTGAAAATAATAAGGTTTACTATACTCTTCCTCGAACTCAATTGCAGCTTTTAGATTCCCTTTTCCATAGTCTTGAAAATGGTTCTGCTTTGATGATTAACCTTCAACGAGGAAATTTAACTGTTGAAACTTCAGTAGCTCTGAGTTGGAATAATTTTAAGCTTCAAAATCTGCTTCAACTTCTGAATCTCAAATAGGCATATCTTAATCTGTCATATTTTGGTGCGATCGCTCTAGAAACCATAAAAGGACAATTGAGGATTCTTATCAAGCTCTCCTCATTTTGCCAAAATATGACAACAGATATGAAATATAAATTCTATGTATTTTGCTGTGCGGCGATTTTGACAGCTTCTATATCAACATTGAGGTGTTGAGCAATCTGCTCCATACTCATCCCTGTTTGTAGTAACAGAGGGACGGTAAGTTTCAACATTTCAGCTTCCCGTTCTTCTCGACCTTCTTCTCGACCTTCTTCTCGACCCTCGGCTTTCGCTTCCTGATAAACCCTTGTTTGTTCCAAAGTCAATCCCAACATAGCTTCAACTTCCTCTCTACTCAAGGTCGAAAACTTATAAACAGCGATTGTGGTTATGATGTCTAGTATTTCGTTTTTCGGCAGTGTGTCCGTTTCCTCTAATTTTACCCGCTCAATCAATTGCTTTGCTTGCTCGGCCATCACTTCATCCGATGCTAGAGTCAACTGCATCAAGTTGATACCTATTGGCTGCTGATTAGTCGCGCCTAACTCATCTAAATAGATTCGCTGCACTTGGTCGCTGTTGAGAAATATTCTATGAGTTTTTTGATCCCTTGGCTCCAATGAGCGTGATGAAAAAATTACCACACAGAACCAGTCATCGTACTGAGAACGATTCCGGTTCAAGTACATCAGCGACTCGGTGAAGAAACGATGGTAAAGGGCTTCATCTCTTTGGAATTGAACTTCAGCAAAAAAGATCACCCTGGATGTTGCATCCTCTGGAGGTAAAAACACACCATCGATGCGGAAAGCTGTTTCTTTGACTTCAAGTGATTCAAATCGATAGTTTTGCCCTTGCAGAGGAGGATTATCAACCAGTTCAAAGAGTAACCCAGGAAAGCGCTTAAAAATTTGATAGTAAATGGAATCTCGTTTCACTACTTCATCCTAAAATTCTCTCGTTATGCGTAGGCGTAGCCCGTCGTAGACATCGCAAATTACAACCAAGCTCTAAAGATTAATCCTAACTTGGCTGAAGTCTATGCTCATCAAGGTGTTGGTATAACTACTTGCGAAACAACTGAGATGCCTCTGGCGGCGCAACGCCATCGCAACTTCAACTTTTCGTTCGCTGATTTCGAGCGGGTAGGGTTTATCTTTATTTAAAGAGAGAGATTAAATCCTATAAACTATACGAAAAAGTAGCTATGGCAAGCGGTGAAGTATTTGATACCAAAACAAAATCCCTATCTGTGCCAAGAGTAAACCTGCTGACCATGTTCCGGCTGGGTTTATTTCAGATGGGGTTGAGCATGATGTCTATCTTGACTCTGGGGGTACTCAACAGAGTCATGATTCAAGAAATAGCAATTCCGGCGACGCTGGTATCAGTAGTTTTAGCACTGCCTTTATTTGTTGCTCCTTCACGTATCTGGTTTGGCCAGATTTCCGATGCTAAACCTTTATGGGGATACCACCGCACAGCTTATGTTTGGGTGGGCGCGGCAATATTTGCGATCGCAGCATTTTTAGCTGTACAAGTAATGTGGCAGATGAATCTTGCCGCAAGTAGTGCAGGTGGTTGGGCATGGACAACCCAAACAATAGGCTGGACAGCCCTTCTGTCGCTGATCTTCGCTATCTACGGTCTAGGGATTAGTGCTAGCGGTACTGCTTTTGCTGCTTTGTTGGTGGATATATCTGAAGAAGATAACCGTTCCAAAGTAGTCGGCGTGGTTTGGTCAATGCTAATGGTGGGGATTATTGTTGGGGCAATTATCAGTGGCAGTTTGCTGAGACAGTTAACGCCAGAAGCAAATGTGGAAACTCTACAGGAAGCGGTCAATAGGTTATTTTCTATCGTCCCAGCAATTGTATTTTGTTTAGCGATCGCAGCAACATTCGGTGTAGAAAAAAAATACTCTCAATACTCAACCCGTTCCACACTGGTGAACCGGGAAGACAGCATTACTCTAGGCAATGCTTGGAAAATCTTGACAGCTAGCCCACAAACAGGTATATTCTTCACCTTTTTATTGGTGATGACTATCAGCTTGTTTATGCAAGACCCGATTTTGGAACCCTATGCGGGTCAAGTGTTTAAAATGCCCCTAGCGGAAAGCACCAAATTAAACATTTTTTATGGAACAGGCCTACTGATTGCCTACGGTGTTACGGGCTTTTTCATAGTCCCGCGTTTGGGTAAGCGCAGAACTGCACGTCTAGGCTGTATGTTGGTGGCATTCTGTGCAATTTTGCTAGGTATATCAGGATTCACAGCTAATGCAGCAGTTCTCAAACTAAGTTTGGTCTTGTTCGGTTTAGCCACAGGTTTCTTAACAACGGCTGCAATTAGCTTGATGTTGGATCTTACCGCAGCGGAAGCCGCAGGTACATTTATTGGGGCATGGGGATTAGCGCAGTCTCTTTCTAGAGGTGTGGCGGTAGTAATCGGAGGTACAGTTTTGGATATTGGACGCCGGCTGTTACCAAGCCTAGAGTTAGCTTATGGACTGGTATTTGCTTTAGAAGCCGTGGGAATGGTGGTATCGATTTGGTTTCTGAATCGGGTGAACGTCACAGAATTTCAAACAAGTGCCAAGCAAGCGATCGCATCTGTTTTAGAAAGCGATTTAGATTAAACTGTATAGGGCATGGGACATTGGGCATGGGACAAATGACAAATGACAAATGACAAATGACAAATAACCAATGAATGATTTTTGGACAACAATTCTGGATTTTGCCCAAACTACCACTACTAGGGTGGGCAAGCAGCTAATGCAAGATTTTGGGAAAGTACAGGCTTCCCAAAAAGCTGATGGTAGTTTGGTGACGCAAGCAGATAAATGGGCAGATCAGGAAATTCGGGATGCGATCGCTTCTAATTTCTCTGGTTACGGCATTTTGAGCGAAGAGAGTGATCAATCGTTTCCCGGTACTGAGTGGTGCTGGGTAATTGATCCTCTCGACGGTACAACCAACTTCACACGCGGCATTCCCCTCTGGACAATATCTCTGGGTTTACTGTATCGAGGCACGCCCATTTTTGGGTATGTTTACGCACCAACTTTAAATCAAGCTTTTCATGGTTTTTGGCCAGGTTCATCTGGGTTAGCAACGCCAATGGGAGCATTTCTCAACCTCCACCCCATCCACACTAGTATTGATAGTCCCAGCAATAATCACTTTTTTAACCTCTGTTCTCGTAGCACCGCAGTTATCAAAAACGGCTTTCCCTGTAAAATTCGGATGTTGGGTGTAGCTAGCTATAACTTTTTGACAGTTGCGACTGGGGCAACATTGGGTGGGATTGAGGCGACACCAAAAGTTTGGGACTTAGCGGGGGCTTGGGTAATTGTTCAGGCTGCTGGTGGGGTATGGTCATCGCTGAATTCAGAGCCGTTTCCATTGTTAGCGGGAGAAGATTATAGCGATCGCTCTTTTCCTACCCTTGTGGTTAGTCGTCCCGAATTAGTTCCGGTATTTCAACCTTTTCTCGAAGGCGTAAAAATTTAATTTATCGCTTGTACTCTTGGAAACAGTGATCTTTTTAGCCAGCCTAGTGGATGGCGGCATATCAATATAAAACTTAACAAAACCCTAGTCAAACAAAGAATTGAGTATAAATAAAGCTGGTAATAATCCTGATTTAAGTGCAAAACCAGTGTAGTTACTAATTTAAGTAGTGTTGTGGCTTTTATAACACTGGTTAATTTAGTATAAAAAATTTTATGTTGTCTAATCTAGATTTAATTCGAGAGTTTGTGCAAAACTCTATCCATAAAAAAGAAGTTTTGTTGTCAAATCCTGCTTTGACAGCGCAAACAGTGTATAAAACCAACCAACTAACAGCGAAATCTGAGGGCGTGATTGCCACCGTCCAGCTATCTAACACCCTATCTGAATTCTCAATTTCTCCAAAATCAACCCAGTGGGAATTGATAAATCAGGCATTAGCAGAATATAGTTATCTCCTTAAAGGAGAAGTAGATAGTCGCGGTTTTTATCAGTATCAATACTGCGAAGTTCCCAAAGGCTATGAGATGCACTGTACTAAATGTGTCCTTCTATGGCGAGCTTGGTGGAAATACCGCAAGTATACTTCAAGACTAGGGATTCCGTTGGAACTTCTGATTAGAACACGAGATTCATGGTATCCAATCCGAGATTTAATTATTAGCGACGGACTTCTTTATATCAAAACCTTGGGAAGTGAGATCACACTTGACTCAGAAGACTTGGTTACTTGGTTAAGCAAAATTGATGTAACCAAAATTAAAGAAATATCTTCTACAGAGACATAAGCGTGGGTAGGATACGGATATACGCCCCTTCATTATGTTGCAAAGATTTTTGAAAATGGTATGACAACATATTTAGGCAAAGGACGTGAAAAAGAATGAAAGGACTCTGGCTCGAAAACAACCAGTTACAATTACGCACAGACATTTCCATTCCTGAACCACCACCAGGAGAAGCTTTAGTACGCGTCTTGCGTGCGGGTATCTGTAACACTGACCTGGAACTACTCAGAGGCTACTATCCCTACACAGGTATTTTAGGTCATGAATTTGTCGGTGTCGTTGAACAAGGGCCAGAACACTTAGTTAACAAACGCGTAGTTGGAGAAATCAATGCTGTGTGTGGGCATTGTCGGTTTTGTCGCAGCGGACAATCAACTCACTGCGAAAATCGTACAGTTTTGGGTATTGTCAACCGGAATGGAGCCTTTGGTGAATATCTCTGCTTGCCGATAGAGAATCTGCATCTCGTACCTGATAATGTGCCAACAGAAGTAGCAACATTTACTGAACCTTTAGCAGCAGCTTTGGAAATTCAGCAGCAAGTGCCATTACATCCAAATGACCGGGTGCTAGTGGTTGGAGATGGCAAATTAGGGCAGTTGGTAGCCCAGACATTAGCCTTAACTGGCTGTGAACTCTTAGCTGTGGGGCGTCATCAAGACAAACTGGCTAACTTAGAGGCACGGGGGATTAAAACTGGTTTAGCTAATGCTGTGAAAGATGGATATTTCGATATATCAGTAGAATGTACTGGTAATCCAGAAGGATTTGCGATCGCCCGCCGCGCCCTACGTCCCCGTGGTACGCTTGTACTGAAAAGTACTTATTCTGGCAAACTCAGTTTAGATGCTTCTTCTTTAGTAGTAGATGAAATCACCCTCATCGGTTCTCGTTGTGGCCCATTTGCCCCAGCCCTTCAGCTACTAGCCACAGGAAAAGTCGATGTGCAACCTCTAATTCATGCCACCTACCCCCTGATTGAAGGGCTTGCGGCTTTTGAACACGCTCAGAGTCGGGGTGTTTTGAAAATATTGTTAGATATTAGTCATTAGTCATTAGTCATTAGTCATTGGGCATTGGGCATTGGGCATTGGGCATTGGGCATTGGGCATTGGGCATTGGGCATTGGTTATTAATTCTTCTCCCCATGCTCCCCACTCCCTACTCCCCACTCCCTAATAGAGATAAGGATTAGTCTTCGGTTGATAGTCAGAACAATCGATCGCTTCTTCTGTATTGGCAATAGATGGGCGTACAGTACATTTAAGACGGTAATTGTCGGTAAAAAATTGGCAACCAGTACAAGGGATTTGATGCATTTGCTTGGCTGTAGTCAAACCATCTCGCGCCGCCGCACAAAGACTCCAAACAATGAGAATAATGACAGTCCAAGCTACAACAAAGCAAATCGGGACTAACAAAGGTTGAATCCAATAAATGAGGAAAGATATAAGTTTAAACACGGTATGTCCTGATACAAATTAGGAGTTAGAAGTATATTACCTCCTAACTCCTAATTCCTAACTTCTGACTATAGAAGTATAAATTAAATACCAGCATGACCCAGCGCTAAACCTGTTACCAGCATTCCTAGAACAAGGAACGGTTGGGCACTGGCTTGGTACTTAACATCATTCTTCACGGGGTCGCGCAAGAAATACATATCTTGCAAGGTGATTTGCGGGATGATTAACAGTACTAGTATTGCTGCATACAAATTCTCATGGATGCTAACGAGATAAGCTGCAATCAATCCTTGAAATACATCAATTGTCACTACACAAATCCAAGATGCGGCGGTGATGCCAAACATTACAGGTAGTGAATTTAATCCTAACTGGCGATCGCCTTCTACACTCTTGAAGTCATTGACAATGGCAATGCCCAATCCAGCCAAGCTGTAGAACATTGTCAAAATCACAATTGTGGAATTGAGATCGCCAAACAAAGCGTGTCCTGTAGACCAAGGTAGGGTGATATAGCTTGCACCCAAGGCGTAGCTACCTAGCCAGCCGTTTTGTTTGAGTTTCAGGGGAGGTGCAGAATAAATGTAGGCGATGAAAGAACCGATAATTGCGATCACTGTAATTGTCGGGAATTCATGACCAGACCACACATCGAGCGCAAATGCCAAACCAATACCAGCAATCAGTAATACCCAAATCTGAATAATTACCTGGGGTAGAGGAATTGCTCCAGAGGGAATCGGGCGATATGGTTCATTAATGGCATCGATTTCGCGATCGTAGTAATCATTGAGGATTTGGGTGTAACCTGTCATCAATGGCCCAGCCAGCAGCATACAGGTTGCGACCTTCAAGACATTTTCCAGCGTCCAAGTATAGTTACCAGAAGAAGCCGCACCACAGACTACGCCCCAAATTAGGGGAATCCAGGTAATGGGCTTCATTAGCTGCAAACGAATTTTCCAAATTGAAGTTTCCCCTGGCGCTGCACCTTTCATCCCTAGCAGCTGTCTAGTTTTCGCACTGCGATCGCTCGTTGCTATTGCTTGCTCACTGGGATTATTTGCTAATGCCTCAGATGGGTTGGGGTCTGGGGTAATGGGAGTTGATTCTGACATAATGCCTATTTTTTTTAGAGTGAGGAGTTAAGAGTTAGGAGTTATGAATTATTGTTTTATTCCTAACTCTTCACTCCTAACTCCTAACTAAATTAAAACGAAATTATCAAATAATTATTCTGAAACTTTGCTCCAGCAACGGGTCTGCCACTCAGAGCCGGGGGTAAGGGAATATTACGCCGCTGATCTCCTGCTTCCACAGTGACTTCTGGCCCATATTGAGTCAGCTTGACTTGCTTTTTGTCAAATCCTGGCAAGAATAGGCGTACCTGACGATTGTGGATGTCTATTTCAATTGGTTTAGGAGCCTGTAGCGCTTGTGCTTCAAAGTTGGGTAGGGCGTCTATTAGTGGTTGCCAGTCACCTGTTGGCGAGTCGGGAACAACGCTCACAGGTAGAGGTATAAATTCCTCTGACAGGTTGACATTTGTCTCACTAGACACAAGCAAAACACCACCGACAGTTAAACCAATTTGTTGAGCGCTACCCCATAAATAACGAGCATTTGCTACCTCAATCGGATCTCCTGTAGTCACTAAGAAAGCAGCGAGACGCTTAGGATCGGCAAGAGCAGCTCTCCCTTTTTCTAAGAAATTATTGACTTGGTTAGTAGGTCCTGCAAAGTTATCTGATGTCCAATTTACATTGAAAAAACTGCTAATCAGCGGTTGAATCAAGGGCGATTCAGTAATCGTCTTCCCCAAATCGGAGTTGACAAACAATTGCCGAAATCGCCGGACATACCAACTGAGAGATTCTGGCAAACCCAACATTCGCAACGTTAAAGAGTCACCCGTGCCATCGTAGACGATCGCATCATATTTGCCACTGACATCATATTCACGGATAGCATTCAGGGCTAGGGCATTGTCCATCCCTGGTAATACCACCAGTTCTTGACCAAAAACCTCTTTGAAGATGGGGGTGCGGAGGTATTGCGCCTCAAGTTTCTTTACTTCGTCCCAGTTGCGTTCTAGTAGTACAGATGCTTGAAACTGGACTGCTTGCAAATTGGGAGCGATTTCCTGGGGATCGGCAGCAATGGGAGTACCTAGCAGAATTTGCAATGTTGGTTCTGCTTGTCCTGCTAAGAGTACGCGTTTGCCTTGACTTGCCAATAATTTGGCTGCGGCGATCGCAATTTTGGTACGAGCGGTGCCGCCTTTGCCCAAAAATGTCAATATTAGAGCCATTGCTTGATTCCTATTTTCACCGCCGAGCTTTTCAACTCCAACTTAGCACTCAACAAAGACTCTCAGCCTGTGCTTGAGATTTCAGATGCCAAGAAAAACCTGGATCTAAGTTCTTCAAAACTACACAGGTTTAATTTCATCTTCAAAAAACCAAGTGGAAGTATTGTCGTCAAACAGCACCACTACACCAATACCAGCACCATCAGTGACTTTGTAGCCTTGGATGATACCCACTTGTCCGAGTTTTTTCACAATTGGGGGAGAAACGCGATCGCGCAAACGATAGACTTTAACCTTTTGTCCGATTTCCATGCCTGATTACAATGCAATAAACCAAGTCTCAGTGTAGCGGAAACCGTGACTCTGCTCTCACAAATTCAGTGGAGATGAGGGAGATGAAGAAGAAAATTCCCAACTCTCGACTTCTAACTCCTGACCTAACAGCTTAAAATTAAATCAACAACCAAGCAGGTAGATACCCATGTTTTTCACAGTGCAACAGGTATCGGAAGCGCAATTGTCCTTGAAACAAGAACGGCTGCGATCGCAAGGGTTGGCGGAACATTGGCGATCGCTGGAAGTTGATCCAGATAGCTTTAGTTAAGCAACGAAGGTAGTAGTCATGTATCAAACAGATCCACCGCGTCCGCCACAAGAAACCATGCCTACGATGTATGATTTACCCAGTGAATTAGTTGGGGAATCAGGTTTGCCAGATGAATTTCACCGCATTCAAGCTGATTTGCTCAGTGAGACTTGTCAACCTCTGACTTATCCATCTGAGGAAATTTTACTTGCTAGTGACTTAAATCTTTACTACGATCCCCGTCATACTTTGTGGTATAAGCGTCCTGACTGGTACATGGTTTTAGGATTACCTAGTGCTAGCCAACAGGAAGACCTACGCTTAAGCTACGTCATTTGGCAAGAAGGTATTGATCCATTTTTAATAGTTGAATTACTTTCACCAGTTACAGAACAAGAAGATTTAGGAAAAACACTGCGGGAAGTAAACCGACCTCCAACTAAGTGGGAAGTATACGAACGCATTTTGAGAGTTCCTTACTACATTGTCTACGATCGCTATGAAAATCATTTGCGTGCCTTTAAACTCACAGGTACTCGCTATGAAGCAATATCTTTACCAGAGAACCGCTTATGGTTGGAAGAGTTAGAACTCGGATTGGGTCTTTGGCAAGGTTCTTATCAACAGACAACAGGTTTGTGGTTGCGTTGGTATAATGCAGCAGGTTGGGTGCCGACATCAAGAGAAAAAGCTGAACAGGAACGCCAACGGGCTGAACAAGAGCATCAACGGGCTGAACAGGAACGCCAACGGGCTGAACAAGAACATCAACGGGCTGAACAAGAATATCAACGGGCAGAGCGATTGGCAGAGTATTTCCGATCGCTCTTAATTGATCCAGATAGCTTGAGTTAAGCAAAAAAAGAAAGCAGCGTTGCCAACATAATTTAGGTACGATTTTATAGTTAATGATGTATTCTCCAAAGAAGACAAGGTTACTCTCATGGCTATGAAGCCTTATAAAGAGAAATTAGGTGTATGAGTAGTGAACAAGGAAGCAGGATTTATTACAAACAATGCAAGGATTTGTACGTAAAGCAGCGAGACTGAAGCGCATACTGCTAGTCAATACAAAGTGGTGGGCAAAGTTTGACTTGTTGAGAACTTTGGTTAGGCGAGATTTAGAATCACGATATAAGGGTTCTATTTTAGGAAATTTGTGGCCTTTGATAAATCAGCTCTCACAATTGTTAATTTACACTTATGTATTTTCAGTTGTGCTACAGGTAAAGTTAAGTATCAAAAGCTTACCAGAAAATAACTTCACCTTTGGGTTATGGCTGTTTGCAGGTTTACTTCCTTGGCTTGCTTTTTCAGGAGGTTTAACACAGTCTGCTAGTTCAGTAGTAAAACAGCATAATTTAGTCAAGAAGGTGGTATTTCCCCTAGCTTTGCTACCATTAGTACCAATTTTATCAACGTTTGTTGAAAGTTCTTTTGGTTTAATAATGTTGATTTTTTTTGTAGCAATAAATGCCCATACTTTACATCCTACTTTGGCATTATTACCCTTAATCTGGCTCACGCAGTTATTATTAACAGCAGGTTTAGGCTATTTAACAGCAGGACTGACGGTATTTTTGCGAGATGTTCCCCAGACTTTAGCAGTGGTTTTAAATATTTGGATGTATTTGACACCGATTATTTATCCGGCATCAGCAATTCCAGAGGAATGGCGAAGTATAGTATTTTGGTTAAATCCCATGACAGCCATAGTTGAAGTTTATCGCGATTTAATTTTAGTTGGAAAGGTTGAACATTGGGGTGAATGGGGAGTGTCCTCAATAATTGCATTTGTGATGTTTTGTAGCGGATTTTATGTCTATAAACGTTTGCGAATAGCATTCGCTGATGTATTGTGAAACATTGGTGCTTTAATAACTAGAAATTTAATTTTGAGGATTGATAAGAACATTATGGGAGAAGAAATTGCCATTTCCCTCAAAAATGTCTCGAAATGCTACAAGCGATATACTCGACCAGCTGATCGGTTAAAAGAAATTTTATTACCAGAAAGAACCTATGCTCAAGAGTTTTGGGCATTGCAAGATGTTACCTTTCAGGTGATGAAGGGTGAAACTATAGGCATCATTGGACGTAATGGTGCAGGTAAATCCACTCTCCTCCAAATGATTTGCGGTACTTTAACCCCCAGCAGCGGAGTAGTTCAAGTGAATGGACGTGTTGCTGCCCTACTGGAATTGGGCGCTGGCTTCAACCCAGAATTCACGGGGCGAGAAAACGTCTATATGAATGGGGCAATCATGGGGCTTTCCAGACAAGAGGTGGATAAGCGCTTTTATCAAATTGCTGCTTTTGCTGATATTGGAGATTTTATCGATCAGGCTGTTAAAACCTATTCCAGTGGTATGTATGTCCGGTTAGCTTTTGCCTCAGCGATTCACGTTGATCCAGATATCCTAATTGTGGATGAGGCTTTGGCTGTAGGAGATATGTTTTTTCAGGCAAAGTGCATGGCACGAATGCGTCAGATGATGGAAACAGGGGTGACGGTGCTGTTTGTCAGCCATGATACTAGTTCAGTTAAAAGCCTTTGTCAGCGATGTGCGTTTCTCGAAAAAGGAAAACTGCTGAAAATTGGTAAAGCTTCAGAGGTGGTAGATACTTATATAAGTATTGTTAACAGTGAAATGAATCAGGAGTTGAAGCAACAAGTTGAACTAATAACTGAGAATATCTCAACTATTAGTCAACATCAAAAACCAAAACAAGATAATAATTTAGATGGTGAATCTACCGTCTCTGAAATATTTGTTTCTACTGTTAAGGAAGCTAAGTTTGCTGAAGGCACTCACCGCTACGGTGATGGGACTGCAAAGATATTGGATATTAAGCTGCTCAATAACCAGCATCGTCCTACTGAACAACTTGACTTTAAAGAAGATTTTACTATTCAGGTTTCTATTCTCTTTAAAAAAGACCTGCCCTCATTTTGTGTTGGATATTCATTGAGAGATTTAAAAGGGCAAATGCTGATTGCTTATGTGACTACCGCTAAGAGAATAGAAATGCCTTCAGCGAAAGCAGGAGAAGTTTATGTTATAGAAATAAAAGGTACAAATATTTTAAACTCAGGAGTTTATACGATTACAATCGGCATAGAATTACCTGTATTTATAAATCAACAACATATTTTTATAGATATTCTAGAAAATGCTGTTGTTTTTCAATCTAATTTAGCGCCAGATCCACTAGATCGTTTTCCAGGTATGGTGTATGCAAATGTAGAATTTGATTATTTAAAAATAAACAATTCTTTGAATTACACTCACTCCTGAGTCTATATATTGAATTACTTAAACATGAATGATTACAATAGATTTGCTAATTTGTCATTTGAGGATTTTCGGAAAATGGCAAAAGATGATTCGTTAAGCTGCTACGAAAAAATAGGTTTTCCTAACTCTTACCGACAAGGTAAAGAGCATTTTATCTTTGAGGATATTATTAGCAAATTGCCCTTGTTGCATACACAGAATAAAGTGGTTCTTGATATTGGGCCTGGTTGTAGTGAATTACCTCTCATGCTGATTGATTTGTGTCGAAAAAATGAACACACTTTGATTCTAATTGATTCCGAGGAAATGTTATCTCACTTACCAAATGAACCATTTATTAAAAAAAATATTGGTTATTACCCTGATTGTAATGATTTATTTAATAAGTATAGAGGTAAAGTAGATGTCATATTAAATTATAGTGTACTACACTATATATTTGTTGAGTCAAATATATGGAATTTTTTGGATAGCTCCCTTGAATTAATGTCTGATGGTGGGGAAATGCTGATAGGAGATATACCCAATATATCTAAAAGGAAGCGTTTTTTTAGTAGCAACAAAGGGATTAAATTTCACCAAAATTTTACAGGTAAAGAAGAATTGCCAGAAGTATCATTTAATAAAATTGAACACCATCTAATTGATGACTCCGTTGTTTTAGCTTTAGTTACTAGAGCGAGAAATCAAGGCTTTGATGCCTATATTTTACCTCAAAAATCAGATTTGCCAATGGCAAATAGGCGGGAAGATATTCTCATTAGAAAACCTTGACGCAAGTTATGAATAAAAATAAAAATCGCAAATTAATAATTGTGGGTGACAGTGCTTTTGCTGAAGTTGCTTATGAGTATTTTACTTATGATTCAGAATACGAAGTAGTAGCATTTAGTGTAGAAAAAGATTATCTCAAGAAAAATAGTTTATTTGGAATACCTGTAGTTCCCTTTGAATCTATAGAAGAAGTTTATAGCCCCTGTGAACATGAGATATTTGTAGCCATTGTCTATACCCAATTAAATCGCTTAAGAACTAGGCTGTGCAATCAGGCTAAAGATAAAGGATATAGGCTGGCAAGCTACATCAGCAGCAAAGCTTTTATCTGGAGAAATGTCAAATTAGGAGAGCATTGTTTTATATTTGAAAATAATGTTGTTCAAGCATTTGTGGAATTAGGAAATAATGTTATTTTCTGGAGTGGAAATCATATTGGGCATCATTCCATTATTCAAGATAATTGTTTTTTTTCCTCCCATGTGGTGATTTCTGGTTTTGTTGAGGTGGGAAAAAATTGTTTTTTCGGTGTAAATTCAACTATTAGCAACAATCTCAAAATTGAGAGAGATTGCTGGATTGGGCCTAGTGTGACTATAACTAAAGATACAAAAGTAGGAGAAATTTACCGCCTACCACATATAGAGCCTGTAAAGCTAACTACCTATCGCTTTTTCAAACTGCCGGAGTAGGTTAATGATTTGGAAAAAACTGGGATTAGTCTATGTAGCTAACGGGGAAAAGGACTGGGCTATTTCTCATGCTTATATTCCTACTTCCATAATGCTAGATGAGGAACGGATCAGAGTTTATGTAGCATTTTTAGATAGTCATAAAGTTGGACGTGTTGGATTTGTCGATCTTGAAGCAAGAAACCCACTTCAGATATTACAAGTTTCTGATAAACCTGTGTTAGATATTGGTCAACCAGGAACCTTTGATGATAATGGTGTCACACCTATTTGCTTATTAAAATATCAAGAGCGTTTGTATTTATATTATGTAGGCTGGCAGTTAGGTGTAAAAGTTCGCTACTTCTTGTTGATGGGTTTAGCAATTAGTGAGGATAATGGTGAAAGTTTTCAAAGATATTCCCAAGTACCAATTTTGGAGAGAAGCGATCGCGAACTTTTTGTACGTACAGCAGCTCATGTTCATCTTGAAGATGGGCATTGGAAAATGTGGTATATAGCTGGTAGCAAATGGATTGATGTTAATGGTAAACAAGTTCCTAGCTACAATATGCGCTACCTAGAATCGAAAAATCAAACCGACTGGGAGAAACAAGGTGCTGTCTGTCTAGATTTAGCTAATGAAGATGAATATGGATTTGGTAGGCCGTTTGTAGTTAAAGAAGATGGTCAATACAAAATGTGGTATTCCATCCGTTATATCAGCAAGGGCTATCGATTAGGATATGCTGAATCCCAAGATGGTCAAACCTGGCTGCGTAAAGATCAGCAGGTTGGTATTGAGGTGTCTAATAGTGGTTGGGATTCACAAATGATTAGTATGGCGTGCATCCAAAAAACAAAATACGGCACTTATATGTTTTACAACGGAAATAACTACGGAGAAACAGGATTTGGAGTTGCAATCTTACAGGAGTGAGAGACAAATTACTATGGATATAGCTAAGGAGTATGTAACAGAAAATAGTTCTCTAAAAATTGTCCCATACTCCGAAGAGAACTTTGCTATGTGGGATGAATTTTTAGCTAGCGCACCAATGGCTACATTCCTCCAAACTCGTCGCTATCTTTCCTACCATGCTGATCGATTTCAGGATGTATCCTTAATGATTAAGGATGAGAAAAATCGACTAGTCGGTTTATTCCCAGCAGCGATAGATCCATCTAATAGTAAAAGAGTAGTTAGTCATCCTGGCATCACTTACGGTGGTTTGTTGCATACAGGTAATTTACGCGGTGCAAATATGCTTGAGGCTTTTAAAGCACTGCGGCATTACTATGCTAGTCATGGATTTGAAGCACTTCGATATAAGGTAGTGCCAAACATTTACCATCAAGTACCATCTGCTGATGATTTGTATGCACTTTTTCGTATGGGCGCAGTGCGCTATCGTTGCGATCTTTCCTGTGCTATTGACCTACTAAATCGACCAACATCAAGTAAAAGGCGTAGAAGAGGACTAGAAAAAGCACTAAAATATGGAGTTCAAATCAAAGAAGGAGTTGACTTTGTTAAAGATTTTTGGAAATTACTTGAAGATAATCTTGCGAGAAAAATTGGCGCATTACCAGTTCATTGCCTCAATGAAATCATTTACCTTCATTCTCTGTTTCCCAAGAATATCGAGTTTGTCGTGGGATTATATGAGCATGAGGTTGTGGCAGGTATAGTTTTGTTTTCTGGACCTAAGGTTTTGCGCGCCCAGTATATTGGTTCGAGTCAGTTGGGCAATCAAATATGTGCATTAGACTTGCTTTTTGAACACTGCCTAAAAAAAGCGCAATTACAAAGTGCAAGTTATTTTGATTTTGGAACCAGCAACCAAAATGAGGGTCAATATCTGAAAGCTAGCCTTTACCAATTTAAATCAGAATTTGGAGGTGGTGGAGTGGTACAGGAGTTTTATGAAATTCCTCTCGTAGGTCAAGAAGTTATATGAGCCTTGAAAACTGTAAATTAATAGAATTGCCCAAAATTACTGATCCCCGTGGTAATCTCACATTTATTGAAGAAAATAGGCATATTCCCTTTGAGTTTAAAAGGGTTTTTTATTTATATGATGTTCCTGGTGGTGCTAATCGCGCTGGGCACGCTCTAAAGAATTGTAATCAATTTATAATAGCTATGTCAGGTAGCTTCGATGTAATTTTAAACGATGGATATGAGCAAAAGCGCTATCATTTGAATCGCTCTTATTACGGATTATATATTCCTGCACTAACATGGCGAGAAATTGATAATTTTTCTTCTGGCTCTGTATGTATGGTTTTAGCTTCTAGCGTTTATGATGAGGCTGACTATTACAGAGATTACCAAAAATTTTTAGCATCTGTCCGGGGTGAGCAATAATGAGAGTGTCTTTTCTCAATTTTGAGGCTTCCTATCTGGAACTTCAAGAAGAACTTGATGCGGCTTACGAACGGGTGATGAAAGCTGGCTGGTATATTCTTGGTAGAGAAGTAGAAGCTTTTGAAGTTGAATTTGCTGCTTACTGCCAAACAAAATATTGCATTGGTGTGGGTAATGGCTTAGATGCTTTGCATCTCATCTTAAAAGCAATGAACATCGGTACTGGTGATGAAGTAATTGTGCCAGCCAACACTTATATTGCCACGTGGCTAGCAGTTTCCTACGCTGGAGCAACACCTGTACCAGTAGAACCAGATGAGAGAACGTATAATATCAATCCTCAACTTATTGAAGCTGCAATTACGGAACGCACAAAAGCTATTTTGGCAGTGCATCTTTATGGTCAACCAGCGGACATGGATGCTATAAACACAATCGCAAAGCGATATAATCTCAAAGTGATTGAAGATGCTGCTCAAGCTCATGGGGCACGATTTAAGGAACGTCGTGTAGGTAGTTTGGGGGATGCAGCAGGTTTCAGTTTTTATCCTACCAAAAACCTGGGAGCGATCGGCGATGGAGGAGCAGTAACAACTAACGATGTAGACTTAGCTGATAAAGTTCGCTTACTGCGTAATTATGGTTCCCGCGTAAAGTATGAAAATGAAATTCAGGGTTACAATAGCCGACTGGATGAATTGCAAGCGGCATTCTTAAGAGTAAAACTAACTAAACTAGATGAATGGAATTCTCGTCGCGTTTACATAGCGGAACAATATTTGCAAAGACTAGTCAAAACTGCTAACCTAACCTTGCCTTTTGTACCTAATTGGGCTGAGTCAGTATGGCATTTATTTGTTGTACGTCACCCCAAAAGACACAGCCTAGAGCAACATTTGCGCCAAGCTGGCATTGGTACACTGATTCACTATCCAATTCCGCCCCATCTTTCAGGTGCTTATATTGGTAGTGGATGGCATGAAGGAAGTTTTGCGATCGCAGAACAACTAGCCAAGGAAGTTCTGAGTCTACCCTTACATCCCCATCTTACAGAGGAGCAACTATCAATAATTGTAAGTTATTTCAACGAGGATTTTTAAAGTGAATTTTTACTCGTCGTCATTAGTTACTAAAATTTTATCTGAAAAACAGCTAAACAACGTTCAATTCACTTTGCAACTATTATATGCAGATACATTGGATTTTCAGGAATCTCACAGCTTATTAGTTTCAACCATTGTTGGATTTGGTGAGTTTATTGATATCAAAGTTAGGTTGTCAAAATCACCGCAATACTTACGGATAGACCCTGGCTTTTTATTTTCCCTTCATAAAAATCCTAACTTTGAAATTATCCGTATTCAAAAAACAGAAGCATTGGAATTGGAGAAAATCAACTGTAATCCAGGGGATAACTCAATTAATCGCCATCAGATACATATAGATTTTACAAATCAAGAGAGTTGGATGGTATGTGGTTACGATCCTTATTTTGTTTTCCAAAATCCTTTTTTTGGTGATGATATTTGTATTAAATTTAGCAGTCAATTGATTTTAGCGATTTTGTAGTAGCTATGTATAACAATTATATTTTGAATATAGAATCTCAAGTAGCTGAATATATTAAATCGGGGGATTTAGAAAGTTCTCTGCGTTTGCTTATTAACTTTGTAGAAAAAATTATTAGAGATCATCGAGCCACAGCTAAAGTATTTGGTTCGGCAACCTTAGATAAACTATGCCAGCAGATTGGTGCTAAAGCTTTAGAATATCAAAAACAATTATTGACAATCGACTCACACTCTAATAACAACGAAAACATTATATATATAGCTACTGAACTTTATAAAACAGGTGGACACACCGCAGTCTTAGAAGATTTGATTAAAGCGCAACCGCATAAAAAACATATAATTTTAATTACAGATATATTTAATACAGTTAATCGTAAAATTATTTTAAATAGGTTTTCATGCCTAAATGTACAAATCGAGTGGGCACCACAAAGTAGCTTGTCAGAAAAACTTGTTTGGTTGCAAAATCAGTTAGCAGAAAAGCAATTAAGTCAAGTGTTTTTGTTCAATCATTGGCAAGATGCTGTAGCTATTGCCGCTGTACAACCCAATCTCACCCAAAAATTATTTTTTTACCATCACTGCGATCATCAGCTGTGTTTAGGATTATATTTATCTCACGCAAAACATATTGATCCACACGCTTTTGGTTTTTACAACTGTCGGCATAATTTGGGTGTTGCTAATACTAGATATATACCTTTGGTAGTTGAAGATTCCGGGATACGTTCAACTGAATTACCATTTATA
>JBGTMK010001011.1:0-8325 GCA_041743605.1 Nostoc sp. | reverse complement strand
TGTTCCTGGTAATAATGAATCTTGGCTTAAAACTGGATTAGATGTAACACGCAGCTTATTTTGGGCGATTTTAAGTCAAATTATTCAACCACAATGCTCAAATGTGACAAGACTTACCCAAGTAGATATGCAAGCTTGGGAAAATCGAGGTTTTCATTGTGAACACCAAGGTGGGTTGGGGAGATAAGGGAGATGGGGATCTACCAGAGGACTATAATGCTACTCCGTTTTTTGATAGCATGATAACCGTGTCATCATGCTAATTATGATAGTATCATTTAAGGATCAAGGAACCGAAGATATTTTTGATGGTAATGACTCAAAGGAAGCTCGAAAGCAATGTCCTATATACTGTTGGGAAGTCGCACGTAGAAAATTAGATCAACTTAATGCAGCGTTATCTCTAGATGACATTAAAGTTCCACCGGGTAACAGGTTAGAAGTACTAAAAGGTGAGCGTAAAGGTCAGCATAGTATTCGGATTAATGACCAATATCGAATTTGCTTTATATGGACACTCCAGGGTGCATCAGAAGTTGAAATAGTCGATTATCATTAGGAGATAACAACAGATGAGAGTTCCAAAGTATAGACCCCCATCACATCCAGGTGAAATATTACTTAAAGATTTTCTAGACCCAATGGGAATAACCCAAAGAGAACTTGCAGATGCACTTCACGTTCCTTATCAGCGAATAAATGAGCTTGTAAATCAAAAGCGAGGTATTACACCTAGTACTGCAATCAGGTTATCAAAATTTTTTGGAAATAGCTCAGAGTTTTGGTTAAATCTCCAACAAAACTGGGAACTCTACTACGTTCTCAAGGAAGAAGAAGAGGAACTAAAAAGTATTTTGCAATTCCGAATCACGAAGTAGCGATCGCCTAGCAAATTAAGCAAGTTCGTAGTTAGGACTTTAGTCCTTCTTTTCTAAGCCATAAAGTGCTTACTACAAACCCTATCCTCAAAAAAATTTGTCATATAGGAATCCGCATCTTTATAATGAAATAGATCCAAATATAGAAAATGCTAAAGATTTTTTACTAGTCAAAAATTCTTGCAATAACTAGTTATTAAGCTTCCTTATTCATTCTTGTTAAAAGGCATTATGTAAAAAGTTTGGTGCTTGTAAATGATGCGATCGCCATAATATCCGTAACATTTATCGGCTTTAACTTTACAAGCACCGGACTAATTTTTTCATGTAGGTATCGGGCGACTAGCTTCGATGATTGCCAGGCATTCTCCTGATTGCATCCAAGGGATAATTAATGCAATATTTCCCAATCTTGCAACATCAAAATAGCATCTCTATACAAAGACAAATCCACCTGGTTAACTTCTATTCCCTCTCCGATTCCTTGTAGAAGAGTGATTGTCAATTTTCCTCCCAAGTGTTCACGGAACTCGGTAAGGCCCCTAAATATACAATGCGGATGATCTAGTTGATCTAATTGCTCTGTCAATGCTGATACGTACAAAGTAAAGCCTAGTTTCTTGAGTGTAGTTAGAACCCTTTGCCACTCTGATTGTAAGAGTTGACCTGTTAAATATGAATAGGTCGTATCTAAAGCAATGCCGATCGCTACAGCTTCACCGTGACGTAGACTGTAATTAGTTAAATGCTCTAGTTTGTGAGCCGCCCAGTGTCCAAAATCTAAAGGACGCGATGAACCCATTTCAAAGGGATCGCCGCCACCAGCAATATGCTCTAAGTGCAACTGTGAACAACGATAGATTAGCCTTTCCATTATGTTCATGTCCCGATTACCCAATTTATCGGCATTAGTCATAATGAAGTCGAAGAAATCTGCATCTTTAATCAGTGCTACTTTTACTGCTTCTGCAATACCCGATCGCCAATCTCGATCATCAAGGCTAGTGAGAAAATCAAAGTCATTCAAGACAGCATAAGGTGGCATGAATGTACCCAAAAAGTTTTTCTTGCCGAAGGCATTGATTCCATTCTTTACCCCGACACCCGAATCGTTTTGCCCTAATACTGTTGTCGGTACTCGTAGCAGCCGAATTCCTCGATGAGCCGTTGTTGCTGCATATCCTGCCATGTCTAAGACGGCTCCACCTCCAATTGCTAAGACGTAGGAGTGACGGCACAATCCAGATTCATTGATCTGTTGATGAATTTGCTCTATAAATCTAGAATCATTCTTAACTGCTTCTCCACCCGTAACTACTATTGGTTTACCGCTCAGTGTTAGTACATCTTCATAACGCTGGGCGTAGGCTGATAATTTTTTGAGCAATCCATCCTGGTACTGTAAAAATCCTCCATCTACCACTGCTAGGACTCGTTTTGGTGTTGCCTCCCCATCTGCGGCGATCACTTGTGCGAGTAAAGGATTATCTAACTGAAATAGACCTCTAGTAAAGTGAACATCATAATTGAAGGTCACACGGACAGATTGGTTAATTGGTTGCAGATTAAGAGCAGTCTTTTGTTGAATAGCCATTTGAATATTATTGCTTTTTAAGTAACTGTAAATGATGCACTAGTACCGCTGCGCGTAATTCGTAATTCGTAATTCGTAATTCGTAATTCGTAATTCGTAATTAATTGTTTGCAAGGGTTTCAAACGTTTGAGATGGGTGGCTGATTTAATGGAAGCTAACAGTAAATAAATACAAATAATTTATTGAATATTTCAAGATAAAACTATCCAATAGAAAATTTTAACTAATAAATAAAACATGCATTTGAAGCATATTTACTTAGTAGATAAAGTTCAAAATAATATTAGGTTACAATTTTTTTGATGCCTAGACTTGATATATGAGGTTGGCACTGGAGATCATTATTACATAGAATTCTACGTTTTTTCCGTTAGATAATCTGAGAATTTATCTAATCAAAATGGTATCTTTACAGTAGCTTCTTTAAAATTCTGAGATTTTTATAGATTCAGTGAAGTTATGATCTCATCAGTATATTCTCTAACTGCTTCATCCCAAAATATCAAGTTTAGTGGTAGATTTTATACTTGGTTGTCACAAAAAAAGTTGGGCAACTTGTCCTGAATTTATCATGAGTAAAGTAAACAAGTTACTGCATAACTGGCTGTTAAAATCTGTTTCGGAGAAAGGTTTGGCTTGGCTAGAACAGAAACAGGCACAGATTGCTAGCGGCGCTGCTGAACGAGTGTTTTTTACAGCTTTTAGTGCTGTGCCGCGTTATCTAGGTAAAGAGGATTTGCAGCTAACATTCCAAGACTTGGAAGCAGCACAGAATGTGATTCCCGGTTGGCATCCTGGTCATTGGAGTGTAGATCAAGCAGGTCGCACACTCTTGCTTTTAGCTTTGCCCCACGATGATGTTGAGGGCTATGTGCGATCGCTTGATCAAGTCTTCTCCAGTGCCGATATGGGGGAGTTAGTTGCCCTTTATCAAAGTTTGCCGCTTATACCACATCCAGAGTTACATCGCCACCGTACTGCTGAGGGAATTCGCAGTAATATGAGTAATGTATTCCAAGCGATCGCATTACGTAACCCTTATCCAGCAGATTATTTAGACAATGCTGCTTGGAATCAGATGGTGCTGAAGGCTGTGTTTGTTGGCAGTCCGTTGCATCTAATTTGGGGTCTGGATCGGCGTGCTAACCCAGAATTGGCGAGGATGTTGGCAGCCTATGCCCATGAACGCTGGGCAGCTAAACGCTCAGTTACGCCAGAACTTTGGCGACCTGTAGGGCGGTTTGCCGATAGCGCAATTATCACAGATTTGGAAAAAGTACTAGCTAATGGGGATATACACGAGCAAGAAGCAGCAGCCTTAGCTTGTGCTGAGTCTCCTTTACCCGAAGCACAAGCATTACTTTCTCGTTACCCAGATTTAAAGTCATCCATTCAACAAGGTAATCTGACTTGGAGCAGTTTTAGCCGCGATACCTGCGGCGAGCCACGCTAACGCTTGTAAGTTTACAAATAAAAGGGAGCGGGGAGAGACGCGATTAATCGCGTCTGTACAAGGGAGACGTGGGAGACGAGGAGGACAAGGAAAATGCCCAATGCCCCATGCCCCATGCCCAATGCCCAATACCCAATGCCCAATGCCCAATGCCCAATGCCCAATAATTAAAACCATGATGTTTATCGATCCTCACATTCACATGTGTTCCCGTACTACTTACGATTACTTAGTAATGCGAGAATATGGTATTGTCGCCGTTATTGAACCAGCCTTTTGGTTAGGACAACCCCGAACCAATTCTGGCTCATTTAAAGACTACTTCAGTAGTCTTGTGGGCTGGGAACGATTTCGTGCTAGTCAGTTTGGCATCCAACACTACTGCACAATCGGACTAAATCCGAAAGAAGCTAACAATGAAGCACTAGCAACAGAAGTTATGGAACTGCTACCACTTTACGCTTGTAAAGAAGGTGTTGTTGCCATTGGTGAAATTGGCTATGACGATATGACAGAAGCAGAAGATAAGTACTTTTGTCAACAGTTAGCATTAGCTAAAGAACTCGATATGTTAGTACTAATTCATACTCCTCACCGCAATAAAAAGGCAGGTGCTAGTAAGAGTATGGATCGCTGTATTGAATATGGCTTAGATCCCTCACAAGTCGTTATTGATCACAACAACGAGGAAACCGTTGAAGAAGTATTAGGACGAGGTTTTTGGGCAGCTTTCACAATTTACCCACAGACGAAGATGGGTAACGCCAGGATGGTAGAGGTTGTCCGCAAGTATGGGCGCGATCGCATCATTGTAGATAGTAGTGCTGATTGGGGTATCAGCGATCCTTTGGCAGTCCCGAAAACGGCTCAGTTGATGTTAGATAGGGACATTCCTGAAGAAGATGTGCGAGCAGTTTGTTATGAAAATGCCCTAGCTGCTTACAGTCAGACTGGGCAGATGAAAGCTTCAGACTGGCTCAATCCCCAATCTGTTGATCAGCGTCAGTTGTTCAGTGGTAATTCTGTGCTACGGGGACAAGAACCAGGAATCAAATCAGTTTCAGATTTTGTGTTGATTGAGTAATAAATTGGGAGTGGGGAGTGAGGAGTGGGGATGAGGAATTGCTTAAATATTTGATTCATCTGTATAATATGCGGTTTATTTTGAGAAATTATTAGGTACGGAGGCAGATAAGTGAATGTTGCAAGCTTAAATTTTCAAAGCTGGCGGGGTTATTTGGAATTGATGCGTCCGGCTAATATTGTTACTGCATGGGCGGATATTCTTCTTGGTTTTGCTGCTTCTGGTTCTGGGATTATTTTTGTTCAATTAATTAATGGCGAAGCAAGTTTTTCCATACTAATTCCATTAGCTTGGTTGTTATTGGCTACAACTGGTTTATACGGCGGCGGTATAGTTTTTAATGATGTTTTCGATGCAGACTTAGATGCAAAAGAGCGGCCAAATAGAGCAATTCCTAGTGGTCGCGTATCTCGTCAAAATGCTACTTTATTGGGGAGTATACTGTTTGCGATCGGTATTATAGCTGCTTTTCAAGTATCCTGGTTGAGTGCTGCGATCGCTATATTTATTGCTCTTTCATCCCTTTTATATGATTCACTTGCCAAACATCATCCTTTTTTTGGCCCTTTAAATATGGGTTTGTGTCGTGGCAGTAACTTATTATTAGGTGTAAGTGCCGTACCCGCAATAGTCTGGGAACGTTGGTATTTAGCGCTAATTCCTGTTCTTTACATTGCTGCGATCACTGCAATTAGTCAGGGTGAAGTTCATGGAGGTAAGAAGATTACAGGAGTACTCGCGCTACTACTAATTGCAATAGTTTTGACGGCAGTTTTAGCTTTAGGATTATTAGAAGGGTACACTGCGATCGCAGCACTACCATTTGCTATTTTATTAGCTATCAGAATCTTACCTAACTTTATCAAAGCTGCGCGGGAACCGATAGCCGAAAACATCCGCAATGCCGTGAAAATAGGCGTTTTATCTCTAATAGTTTTAGATGCAACCGTTGCATCTGGTTTTGCTGGGTTGTATTACGGTTTATTCGTTCTAATCTTGCTACCAATTTCGATGAAGTTAGCAAAAGTATTTGCTGTTACTTGAAGTTGAATGTACACACCCAGTAATACCATTAATCGGCTGTAGGGGCGTATAAATGTGCATTGGTGTCAACTTAACGCGAAACCTCACGTCCGCCAGGGATTGTAAATCCCTGTCTCATAGCTAAAGTCCTCTGAAGAGGATTAAAGAGCGCGAAAATTTTTAGTCTACTTGAGTAGACTTGAGCAATTAGTCTCTTAATTATATTCCCTGGTGGGTGAACAACACCTAATCAGTACGCTATTTTTGGCTTAAGTTGACACCAATGATAAATGTGCGCCCCTACCCATGAATATATGGCAAGTATTTTGTGAAATAGTTTAAGTCAAAGAAAACAGATTACATATACAAGAGATAAAGCGAGAAAATGAAAATTACAAAAAACAATAATTTCCACTTAACTTATTGCAGTAATATTCATCCTGGTGAAAGTTGGCTAGAGGTTTTCGCCAATTTAGAAAACTATATTCCCGAACTCAAATCACGTTTATCACCTACAGAACCTTTTGGTATTGGCTTAAGGTTATCAGATGTAGCCGCAAGACAACTTTTAGAAAGTAATAATTTAGCTCAATTTCAAGCTTGGCTGACTCAACAAGATTTATATGTTTTCACCTTAAACGGATTCCCGTATGGCGGATTTCATCGACAGGTGGTAAAAGATCAAGTTTATGCACCAGATTGGTCTACACAAGAACGCGTTAATTATACATTAAACTTGGCACATATTTTAGCTAGTCTATTACCCCAAGGACTTGATGGTGGAATTTCTACACTACCATTATCCTATAAGCCTTGGTGGGTAAAAGACCAATCAACTTTTGAAATGGTTCTGAAAAAGAGTTGTTTGAACATAGCATCAGTTGTTGCAGAAATGATTCGCATCCGCGAAGCAACAGGTAAGATACTACATATTGATTTAGAACCTGAGCCTGATGGATTAATTGAAAATACCTCAGAAGTAATTGATTTTTATCAAAATTGCTTATTGCCCATTGGCGGTAATTATTTATCAGAAAACTTAAATATTGAGCAGCATTTAGCAGAAACTAAATTACTAGAACACGTTCGGGTTTGCTATGACACTTGCCATTTTTCAGTTGAATATGAGGAACCACAATCTGTATTTGCGCGTTTGCAATCGGCAGGAATTAAGATTGGCAAAATTCAAATCAGTGCAGCAATTCAAGTAAAAATACCTGCTGATGTTGAAAAGCGTAGCTTAATATTTGAACGCTTACGCCCCTTTGCAGAATCTACTTATCTTCACCAAGTAATAGAACGTCGCATTGATGGCACACTCCATCACTATCCTGACTTAATAGCTGCATTACCACATTTAGAACAATCTCTAGCTGAAGAATGGCGGACTCACTTTCATGTGCCAATTTTTATTCATGATTATCAAATTTTGCAGTCTACCCAAGATGACATCGCGACTGTTTTAAATCTACTTCAGAAAAATAATGCTTGCTCACATTTAGAAATAGAAACTTACACCTGGGATGTATTGCCATCAGAAATGAAGATAGATTTAGCGACTTCTATTCAGCGTGAGTATGAGTGGGTATTAAAAGAATTCGTAATTCGTAATTCGTAATTCGTAATTAATTAAGATTTGAACTGGATTTTTGAGTTTAAATCTGTAGAGATGCATTATGGTGCATTTCTAGTTAATTTTTTCAAATTGGTATAAAAGAGGATTAAGTTTATGCAAAAAATAGTTGTTCTAAATGTCGTGGGATTAACGCCCAGTTTACTAGGAGAAAATACGCCGTTTTTATCTTCTTGGGCTGATAAAGGGCAAGTGGTTCCCATCAAAAAAGTGTTACCTGCTGTGACTTGTTCTGTTCAAGCTACTTATTTAACAGGAAAGTTGCCTAATGAACATGGAATTGTCGCTAATGGTTGGTACTTCCGCGATGAATGTGAAGTGAAGTTTTGGCGGCAATCTAATAAGCTAGTACAAGCTCCCAAAGTTTGGGAAATAGCTAAATCAATCGATCCAAATTTCACTTGTGCCAACCTTTTTTGGTGGTACAATATGTACTCGACAGCAGATTATGCCATTACGCCGCGCCCAATGTATCCCGCAGATGGGAGAAAATTACCTGATATTTATACCCATCCTAGTGATGTGCGATCGCAAATTCAATCTGATTTAGGAAATTTCCCTTTATTTGATTTTTGGGGGCCAAAAACTTCCATTAGTTCTAGCCAATGGATTGCCAATTCCGCAAAATGGATTGAGGAACGTTATAGCCCAACATTATC
>JBGTMK010001010.1:0-3937 GCA_041743605.1 Nostoc sp. | reverse complement strand
GGTTTATGTCTAGAACGAAATAGCCCTGGAAACGACCTGACTATTACAATTCCTCCAATCAAAGCAAAAATTGATCCTAAACTGACAAACATAATCGGTAAAAACCATAAACTTAACCAGGAGTTGATCATGGCAGAATTTGGCTGTTCAGGACTGTACAGTATTTCTACCTGCTGACCTTTATTAAATTCTGGTGGGTTACTGCCTGAATTTGCTTCAAAAACTGTTGTTTCACCAGAGGAAGTGTTGAATTTCACCACTGGATAGTAGACATAAGAAGAACGACCATTATTATTAGTCGATGAACGTTTCACCAAGTCAATTATTGTCCCTTTTGCTGGTATAGCCGTAGCCACAAAGGAACGAGTATTCAGTCCAATTATTATGCCGACAATGGTAATTATGCTGCCAACACCACCGAAGATTGAACCAAATATACGAAATAACTTTGTATCTTCACTCATAAAATGCTGAAAATGAAAAGTTTAGTATAGCCAAAAGTTTTAATTTTAACTTTTAGGTTGATATTTTTATGGTCAAGTCAAATGGCAAGGCGTTCTTTGCTTACCTTCTACATCAACTCCATCTCCTGCAACCCCTGGCGTAGTCTCTTCGCCTCTTCAGGGTTGTACCTTTCATGAAGGGCGATCGCTTTTCTAAAAGCTGTTAAACTATCCTGATGATTGCCAACTTTCAGTAGCACTACCCCTAAATTTTGATAGGCTTCGGCATAGTTGGGATTTAACATGATTGCATTTTGATAATATGCGATCGCATCTGTAAATAAACCCAAAGCCTTAAATATCATTGCCAAGTTATAATGTCCAACCACAAAAGTAGTATCAATTTTCAAAGTTGTGGCGTAAGCAGTTTTCGCACCGTTGAAATCTCCTGCTGCTTTAAGTAAGTTACCTAAGTTGTTATATGATCCTAATTTGAGTATGGGGTAAATTGGCAATTTGATGGCAGCTTGATAGTGAGAAATAGCCTGTGGGAATTTTTGCAGCCGACTGTAGGCAATGCCTAAATGATAGTGGAGTTCATATAAAATATCGTAATTGTCTTCAGCAACGGTGATTCCTCGTCTTAGCAACTCCATACCTTGGGTAATTTTCCCAGTCTGTACATACAATGCCCCTAATTTACTGCAAACATAGGGATCATCAGGATGAGTTGCCAGAAACCCTTCCATCGCTGTAGCTGCTTTGACATATTTGTTATTTTGAGCGATCGCACTTTTTTGATATCCTGCGTGTAAAAGTGCTACCCCTGGTAAATAACCCACTTGCCAATGGGGTTCTCTGGTTAAAATTGCTGACACACTATCATCTACCAAGGCATGGTAAGGACGGTCAAAACTAATATCTGGATGATTGCGGAATAGCCTAGAAACCAGAGAATAGGGGGATTGTTCTGCGCCAACTTCATGGCGGACGAGGTTGATAAGCAGGTATTCATCTCTAGCGATCGCCTCTCGTAACTGCGGTACAATTGCTGGTGTCAAAGTTTCATCAGCATCTAATACCAAAATCCAATCACCAGTAACATATTTGAGAGCTGCGTTACGGGCAGCACTAAAATCATTGCACCATTTAAAATGATGGACTTTTGCACCGAGTTGTTGGGCAATACTGGGAGTGCGATCAATTGAGCCTGTGTCCAACACTACCATTTCATCCACAACTTTTCTGACACTGTTCAGGCATTTAGGAAGTGTTGCAGCTTCATTTTTCACAATCATGCACAGACTCAAACTCATAATTTAAAAATTGGGAATGGATAATGGAGGGTGGGGAGTGGAGGAGAGGAGGGGGGCGCCAAGGGATCTGACTTTTCATGTCATCTGGAAAAGTCCACGTAAAATCTAACTTCCAAACCAGGAATTCAAAGTCTCTCTCCTCGTAGGAGAGAGAAATAGAAGAGAGGTTTTCCAGATACCGTGAAAAGTTAGGACAAGGGAGAGATTTAATTCAAGATATTCCCCCTTGTCTTCTTCATACTGCCACTCCCTATTCCCTACTCCCCAATTAGCACTTTATTTTGTGCAAAAATCAAGATTAACAAAATCAATGAGTGAGTAATTCCAGGAGAAAGGCTGAATTCAATGCAGGTTCAAACCGTAGGTGAACGCTACCAAATTCTCACCCAACTGGGACAAGGGGGGTTTGGTACGACTTTCTTAGCTCAAGACATCCAAGGTTCAGGGAATCAACAATGCGTTGTCAAACATTTTAAACCACTCTCTACCGATGCACACACTTTACAAGAAGCTAAACGTTTGTTTGCCCAGGAAGCATTAATCCTGAAAACATTAGGAAAGCATAACCAAATTCCCCAACTGTTGGCTCACTTTGAAGAAAATCAAGAATTTTATTTAGTTCAGGAATATATTCCAGGTCACGATCTTACCAAAGAAATACCTCCTATAGACAACCGATTGAGTGAGTCGGAGGTGATTAAACTGCTAAAAGACATTTTGTCAGTTTTAGCATTCGTCCATCAAAATAATGTAATTCACCGGGATCTCAAGCCTACTAATATTCGGCGAAGAACCTCAGATGGCAAGATACTACTAATTGACTTTGGGGCTGTAAAACAAATCACTACTCAGACAACTAACTCTCAAGGACAAACAACTTTTACCGTAGCCATTGGTACTCATGGTTATATGCCAACTGAACAAGCTAATCACACTCCACAATTAAGCAGCGATATCTATGCAGTAGGAATTCTTGGTATTCAAGCCTTGACAGGTATTAACCCTGCTGATTTTGCCACTCAAGGACTATCAATAAATTCTCATACTGGAGAAATTGATTGGCGTAACCAAATACAAGTGAGCCAGCAGCTAGCAGAAATTTTAGACACAATGGTACGATCTGATTTTCGTCAGCGTTATCCAACAGCAGCATCGGCATTGCAAGCTTTAGAAGTACTGGAAAAAGTACCGTATACTCTAATTAACAAACCCCTCCCATCTAAACGATCAAATAAAACTTTTATCAGTGTAGGAATAACCGCTGTTGCCGCTACTATAAGTCTATGGTTATTACAATTACAAACTCCTACACAAAACTTTTTGACCTATAAAGATTCTAGCTATGGGATCAAAATACAATATCCAGTAAATTGGAAAATTCAAGATACATCAAATCTGGTAAATAAAGAATCAGTGATATTTATATCACCTAAACAAAGTAATTTAGATAACTTTCAAGAGATTTTGACTATAACTATTAAAAATTTTTATGGTACCCTAAACGAATCGCAAGATTTATTTATTAAGGAAGTCAAAGCTACTTTATCTGATGCAACTATTGTGGATATAAGTGAAACGACTCTAGCCAACGAACGAGCTAATCAATTTCTTTTCATCAGCAAAGATGGAAAAAATAGTTTAAAAAATTTACAAATTTGGACTTTAAAGAGTAATCAAGCATACATCATCACCTATTCAGCCGCAATAGATGATTACGATCGCTTCTTACCAATGGCAGAGAAAATGATTGAATCATTTGAAATTCAGTAATATTTTTGTCATAACCAGAGCATTAGTTATTCCCAGTCAGAGACTAGAAACGAAGCAATTTATCAAATTTTTGAGCCTGTTTTTGGAGAAGAATTCAGGATTGGCGAATAGTTAAAAAATTAGGAGGAAATTTGACACATAACAGAATGTACTAATTATACTGCATTCCTTTTAAATTCTGACTCATGTGTGCTGAATTCTTATTTTTTTGACATTCAATTGACACCTATTAATAGCCCTATTTTATGCCTTTAAAAACTCTTGAAGAAGAATTCAGAAGTCAGAATAAATCAGTGGTGGGTCTGATCCCCCACTGTAAGCTTTGCGATAGCGTAGCGGTAGAGAGGAACGAGCGTCGCGTCTTGTAGACCACCAAATTTTCAATTTAGTGGGGGTTTTAAACTAGGC
>JBGTMK010001009.1:0-3797 GCA_041743605.1 Nostoc sp. | reverse complement strand
ACTGTTTTAAGGGATTGGGCATTGGGTACTGGACTATTATGAGAAATTTACTGGCTTGATATTTGCCCAATTCCTAAATCCCTAATCCTTAATCCCCAATGCCCCTCGAAACGATAAAATACTTTGGTTAAATCAGTAACTGGCAATGCGGTTAAAAATTTCAAAATTTTTGCTTTCTCTTGTGATTATCAGTGCCTTGATGTTGGGAGGATGTTCCACACAGCAAGTTGCTTCTAATACATCTTCTCCAAACTCGACAGCTACCTCGACTACAAACGAGGAAGGCACTAAGACAACTACTGACGCAACATCTGTATCTCAAACTAGTAGTGAGAATATTCCTGGAATAACAGATTTACCACGTCTTGAAGGTAAGGCTACTGTCGTACTCACGGTTAAAGGCTCACCGATTACTATCGAAGTAGACGGCACTGATGCCCCCATTACAGCTGGCAATTTCGTAGATTTAGTACAAAAGGGTGTATACGATGGTTTACCTTTCCATCGAGTTGTCCGCGATCCCCAACCGTTTGTAGTTCAAGGTGGCGATCCCCAAGGCAAAGACCCGAAAGTTCCAGCAGATAGATTAGGAACCGGTAGCTATATTGACCCAAAAACGGGAAATGCTCGCTATATACCTTTAGAAGTTAAGCCAAAGGGTTCAGATACTCCGGTTTACAATAAACCATTTGATGCTACTGCTCAACCTGTTGTATTGCCTCATAAACAAGGTGCAGTAGCAATGGCGCGATCGCAATCACCAGATTCTGCTTCTGCTCAGTTTTACTTTGCTTTAGCGGATTTGGCGTTTTTAGATGGCAACTACGCCGTGTTTGGCAATGTCACTCAAGGACTTGATGTAGTCAACAAAATTCAGCAAGGCGATCGCATTGACTCTGCTAAAGTCACTCAAGGTGCTGAAAATCTGAAAACACCAGGGTAATAGAAGAGCAGGAGGAGATGAGGGAGATGAGGAAGTAAAAAAACGATTATTATTCTTCCTCATCTTCCTGATCCACCTTATCCCCCGAATTGCAAATTGGTTAAGGTTTATATCACTGGTATTGGTCTAGTTTCCGCCTTGGGTGGAAGTTTAGAGGATAGCTGGCAAAATTTGCTAGCAGGGAAATCTGGAATTCGATTACATCAACCATTTCCAGAACTTAGACCATTTCCTCTAGGTTTAATTGGACAACAACCATCTGAATTGACAATGTTAACTCAGATGGTTGTTACTTCTGCTTTGCAAGATTCTGGGTTAGTTTCACCTTTCGCTGATTGTGCTGTAGTAATTGGATCGAGTCGCTCTTATCAAGCATCTTGGGAAATTCTGGCGCGGCAAATGTATAGTAACGCGAAGAATTTTCCCGTGTCCTCTTTTGGAAACTGGCTAGATACATTACCTCACATGAATGCGATCGCAGCTGCGCGACAAATTGGTGCATCTGGACCGGTTTTAGCACCAATGGCAGCTTGTGCAACAGGAATTTGGTCTATTGCCCAAGCAGCTTTACTGATACAAACTGGGCAATGTCAACAAGCGATCGCAGGTGCAGTGGAAGCACCGATTACACCCTTAACTTTAGCTGGATTTCAGCAGATGGGTGCTTTGGCGAAAACTGGCGCTTATCCCTTTGATTTGCATCGGGAAGGCTTAGTTTTGGGTGAAGGTGCAGCTGTGTTTGTCTTAGAATCAGCAGAGTTGGCAAAGCAGCGTCAAGCAAAAGTATATGGTGAAATTCTCGGTTTCGGCTTAACCAACGATGCATATCATAGTAATTCGCCAGAACCTCAAGGAAAAAGTGCAATCGCTGCCATCAAACAATGTCTAGAACGTAGTTGTCTCTTAGCAGCCGATATCGATTATATTCATGCTCATGGCACAGCTACCCAGCTAAATGACCAAATGGAGAGCATGGTAATCCAGCGTTTGTTTCCCCAAGGGGTGGCGGTTAGTTCCACCAAGGGAAGCACAGGTCATACACTAGGGGCATCTGGAGCGTTAGGTGTAGCTTTTTCTCTCATGGCATTAAAGCATCAAATTTTACCACCTTGTGTAGGATTCCAGCAGCCAGAGTTCGACTTAGATATCGTTACAGCAGCCCGTCTAAGTAAAATTATGCAGGTATTATGTTTGAGTTTTGGCTTTGGTGGACAGAATGTTGCGATCGCGTTAGCAAGGTAAAAACCTGTGAGGATAATTTATTTCTGGTCAATAAGACATTACTTCTTGACTAAAAAATATGCTGTAGCATACTCAGGTAATTGGCTAATATTCTGCCTAAACTCTTTTTGACTCTTAAAAATACCTGCCAAAAAATCGAGTTGATAAAGATTGGGTAAAAATGCTCCGCCTGTATCAGCCATAACTCCCATTTGTAGATGTTTGCGACCACCTTTAGTATGCTCAATAATAATCACTTTGCCTAAACCAATATTCAGCACATCTCCAGCAAAGGTTACTCCTGGTTTAATGGAGATTTTTGCATCTATTTTGTAACCATAGCCTTTAATGGCATCAACCTCTCTAAAATACCAATAACGCTTTTGTGCTGTTGCCTTTAATCCTCGAACATAAGACATTCCATTATTTCTATCTACATTAAAAAATGCCCTATAACCATCTGTAAAATTAATCAGAATTGTTCCTTGCATCAGCGCTTCTTCTAAACCAGTTCTGGTTAGATAAGCAAGACTTTCAACTTTGCCAAATTCTCTACCACCTGGTTCGTAAATACCAGATAAAACATCCTGCTTTGTATATCTAGTGTAGAATTTATCAGGAATCGAGTTTTCTTTTAGGCTATAAATTGGTGTATTGAAAGTAGAGGTTTTCTTGCGAGAACCGGTGTGAGTAAAAACAGCATATTTAGTAATTCGTAATTGCTTTTGTTTCTTCTCTTTAGGGTTGTAGGCAGTCCATTTAATAACTCTAAAATTGCTATTAATAAAGTTTGGATCTTGTAACCTAGTAGCTCGATTATTAGCAATATCTTCCTTTAAAACAGCAATCATGAAGTCCAAAGTTTTGAGAACATCTGCTACAGTAACTTGTTGAGTAGCAAGTATTCCTGTACGCATAATATCTGGGTCTTCTGAACCATGATCTTGAAAATATTTTCTAGTATTAACAAGAACAGTTAATAAATCTCCTTGATTGAAGTTAACTTTACTACTGGGCAGTTTGACTGGAGTAACAACCTGGCTGCCATTGATGCTAAATTTATATTTTTTGAATTCATCAACAACTGGATAGGGTGCAGATGCTGCTAACAAATCCTGCTGAGATGAAAAAGTATTTTCTTTGCCTATAATTTCATCAGATGTTTTTTGACTAGCAAAAGGATTGTGAAATATTGAGGTAAGTGAATTAGCAGCCTGATTTGAGGTCAGAGAAATCTGTGATTGAAGTGGGGGAAAATTTTCTTGTTGAGTAAAGGACTGATTTTGTTGGGCTAACTGTTTAGTTTTTGACTGGGTATATAGATGGCTACTGGCTAAACTAACAAGTAATAAGGCAGCACAACCTACTGTGAAGCGAAATTTTTGGCTAGATAACATATTCATAACTTGGAAAATAAATGTCTAATTCTAAATAATCAACGTTATGTTTCTATCACCTCACGCACTAATTGTGCCAACTTTTCGGCACTATCGGGAACTGCGATCGCTTTTGCTTTTTGCCCCATTTTTGCTAGCTGATCCGGTGACTGTAACAAATTCAACACATTACTTTGCAATAATTCAGTCGTCAACTCCGATTGCTTTAACGTTAACGCCGCACCAGCTTTTGTAAA
>JBGTMK010001008.1:0-6986 GCA_041743605.1 Nostoc sp. | reverse complement strand
GTCAACTGGATTGGCTTTAACTATGTTCCTAATGCTGAACGGTTCCAATTCCAGCCTTTGGGTTATAGTCTTTACGATGGTAGTTGTGGTGTCGCTTTATTTCTGGCGGCTCTTACTCGTATCACAGGTAATACTCAGTGGGGAAACTTGGCTTTGAATGCCCTACAATCTTTGCAGACAGTATTGCAGACATCTAACAATTTATTCGCGCAAAAATTTGCTAACCGAATTGGCATCGGCGGAGCAACAGGAATTGGCTCTATGATTTATTCTCTAGTTAAAATCAGCCAATTTTTATCAAATACAGCACTCATCGAAGATGCGCGGCTAGCTGCTCAGTTAATTACACCAGAATTAATCGCTGCTGACCAACAATTAGACGTAATTGGGGGAGCAGTGGGAGCAATTTTAGGGTTATTAACACTTTATCAAGCAACAGGTGAAGCAAAGGTTTTAGAGCAAGCTATTAACTGTGGTCAACATTTGCTTTCGCATCGCGTCAGCGAACAAGAACAGCCTAGAGCCTGGAAAAATATAGCCCAAAAGCCATTAACAGGTTTCTCGCATGGGGCGGGTGGTATTGCTTATGCTTTATTGCGGCTCTATGCTGTCACCGAAGACCAAGCCTATTTACAAGCGGCTCAGGAGGGAATTGCTTACGAATCGAGTGTTTTCTCAACCACCGCCGCCAATTGGCCAGACTTGCGCGATATTTCTGATGGGCTATGCCAGTCTAGGTTTCTGGTTACTTGGTGTCATGGCGCTCCTGGTATTGCTCTCTCACGTTTGGGCGGTTTGTCAATTTACCAAACGGATGAAATACTTCAAGATGTGGAAGTTGCATTGCAGACAACTCTGAAGTATGGCTTACAGGGTTTAGATCATCTCTGCTGTGGTAATTTTGGTCGTATAGAGGTGTTGTTGGTGGCAGCCCAAAAACTATTCCGTCCCCATTTGCTAGAAATTGCCCAAAAGCAGGCTGCTTGGATAGTGGCTCAACCAGATAGAGTAGTTACATATCATCTGTTTAACAACTTACCAAACTCTTTGTTTAATCCCGGTTTTTTCCAGGGGACAGCAGGGATTGCCTACCAGATGTTACGGCTGGCATACCCAGAGATGTTGCCATCTGTACTGTTATGGGAATGAATCAATTAAAAATTCAGGACTTACGCAACTGGCACAAATAGCGGGCGGGGCGTAGCCGGGGTACAGGCGGGAGGTAGAGTCGAGGGGAATGTTGCCATTCCACCTCTCTCTTCCGAAACCGTGCTTGCGACTTTGACCGCACACGGCTACTCAATGTGCAATCCTATTGTCATTAGCGGACTTCTGACTACCATCAAGGGCAGTTTTTTCATCATGGCAATGTCGATGTAATAGCTGAAGATTAACCCACTCGTCTTTTCCTCCATTTGAAAGTGGGGTTTTATGGTCAACTTCCATTACATCTTGTTCACGAAAGTATAATCCGCAGCAGGCACATTTACCCTGTTGTTGTTTTAACAGTATTGCCTTAATTAAAAAAATATCTGTGACTAATTTTGACAGCGGTTCGAGTACTACTATCGCTTTCTCCGGTAGTGCGGATGCCGCTAGATTTCGGATTGCTTGCTTTTTTATCTAAAAATTCTGCACAGATGCCAGTGCGATCGCCTACTAACTTTGTGCCAGTTGTTCTATCAGTTCCAGTATATGTTGTTCAATTTGCCCCAAGGCAACTGTAGCCGAGGTTTTATCTATGTCGTGAACTAGCCAGTATTCAATAGTATCTGCCCATCGGGGAAAGCGTTCATTCATCAGTGAACGGTGTTCTAATTCATCAAGAGCAATAACTCTAGTAGCTGACTGAAAATCTGGCTCACTTGCTGCTAGTGGAAACCGTTCATCATCTGGTAGGTTTACCAATCGCACTGCTAAAGCCTCAACCGCATACTGGGATATTGCACCCACATTGTTTACACCCCTCTCAAGTGCTAACCCTCTGGAAGCAGCCTGCCAATCTAACCTCTCTTTAGTGCCCAACCAATTAAATAAGTTTTCAGCAAAGCGGCTACGGTAGTAGTTACCTGTACAAAGGAACAAGATTTTATTCATTTGATTAAATAATTTTTACAAAACCCGTAGGCTTTGTACTGGTAATGGGTTTATTTACAAGATATCTGGGCTATTTTTTAATGAATTGGATAGTAGCGAAAGTGAAATATATACTAATATACCTTGCTGGTATTAGAGATACAGCGATGAACTACAATTCATGTTTCAGTCTTCTTGCGGGGTAATAGGCTTTGGAAACTCTGAAACTGTTACGGAGCAAGCTTCCTCTTAAGGTTTTTGACTGATCGAAAAAAAAAGGTCATTTTCAGCTGCTCTTATTGCAACTAATTTGCAGCTTCCGGAATTGTTGAAACATTGTAATTATTTACTTGTCAAGGTTCTGGCGATTTTGGAAGATCCCCAGGGTTTTTGACCCCGCTTCGACTTGCCAAATATCAAACTGATTCCATAATCATAAGATGTGTATTTATTATTGTCTATGAGTTTGTGGAGATTGATCTATAAGCCCGTATTCTCGCTCAATCAAACCCAACAATTTTTCTTCAACAGCCGTCAAATAAGTCCGATTCAATTTCCCCAACGACTGCAACAGACTTTTGACTGTCTCCTCAAGCGAATCAGAATACACCCGATTGATGCGATCGCAAATCACCCGCATCTGCTCACACTCGGCAGGCAAGTAATTGTAAGATTTAAGGTACTGCAAAGCAACGGCATACTCCCCATCCCAGGTTTTGACAGTGCAACTAAAATTATTCACTCTTGCGACTATCCCCCAGCAGCCACCCTTACCTCTGAGTTCTGGGTTATCTTTTGCAAGGATTTGGCAGACTTCGCCTAACTGGTAGGTATTAGGTACTTGGGTTCGCTCCATGATGCGCTGTACAACATCTTTGACGATTCTGCCAGTTGGCACTTTCCCGCCAGCAACTTGCACTGCCTGCTGCCATGCAGTGCGCTGGACTTCTGGTTCTAGGGCAACCAAGGGGCGTACTTGACGTTCGTTTGTCGGCAGTATTTGTAAACCACTTGTGGACATTTCGACATTTTGTAAACCAATGGTTGACATTTGTGGAGGTTGTAAACCATCTGTGGTTATTTCCGCATTATGTAAACCAATGGTTGACAAATTCTCCATAACTGTCGCAGCAGCAATTTTATAGGTTGCTGCCATTCGTGTATAACCAAACCGTGAACGGCAATACTCCTCAAAGGTTTTGTGCGTAGAGCGATATAATCTGCGATCGTGGAGTTCCATCAAAGCCTTCCCCGCTTCAAAAAACGCCCGCTCCACTTTCCTCTCCAGGAGTAAACGATCGCTAATTTCCTGCTCGGTTAACTCTGGAACTTCGACAGCCGTAACCGTGATTGTTGCTGAACCTGGGTCTTCTTGCTGGGAGATATCCTCAAGGTCTTGGTCATCTGGTGGTGTACCGTCATTGGATGCAGCAGAGGTGGCTTTGTTGCGCTTAGAGGTTGCTTTATTCATTATTCCACCTCTAGCGGAACAGTGCTTGAACGAATATCGAGTTGTGTCATGATGGGGGTATGATTAAATTGATATTAATTCCCCAAACCTTTTGCTGAGGTTGGGGTTTTTCATTGGCCGGTTTGTATATTTCATCTTGGCATCTGCGGTAATCATCCTTGTTGCTTTGTCGGCTTTAGCATTGTCTCTGCATTCCCGTATATAAAATTGTCAATGACAAGAAAAGCGGCAGATAAGCTCGTGCCGCTTTGAAAACCCCAAGGTGTACTTGTGGAGCTATAACCGTTGCCAGTACAGCATTTTGACGTGCCAACAGTTGCTTCGCTTCGTTAACTGAACCGTGTCGCAGTTTATGTATGGCTTGGTGCAGCCCAGTGTGGGCATTCGTTGCACCATTGATTGCTGGAAAATATTACTTGTGGGTCTGTCATTTTTTAGAACCCCCTTCAGAGTAAGAACTCTCAACTTACTTCCTAAAAGACAACACAAAATTAGAGCGATCGCTTTCACGATTTAGGCTCTACGCTAATACTGCTTAGGTTTTACATACTTCATAGAAGAAGTATACCACTATTTCCACACATTGTGTAAATATAGGAGTATCAGTGAGAGAAATCGTAATGCAAGGAATACCTTTGGATTTGGTATCCCGGATTGACTGGGATCAGGAATATGGTGAGTTTTTATTTCAGCAAAGAGAAGACAAGAAACTTTCTAGAGAAGAAGTAGCACAAGCAATCACAAGGCTTGGAGAACCTTGTTCTCAGCAGTTAATTCATAAAATAGAAAAATGGAAGGGTAAAGGTGACCGCTCTGTTTCTTTGTCTCTTATCTTGAAGTATTGTCAAATTTTAGGGATCGAGCTTAGGCAATTTTATCCTGTTGTAGCACAAACCCTTAGTTACCCATTGTTACAAAAAATCTCGTCCGTAGCTGTTGACCAATTTCCATAAAATATGTAAAATAATAAGAGATAAAACAAAGGACAACCGCTTCAGCCTGGAAAACTTGTGCGATCGCCCTTTGACCCTTTTTACAGGAAATCTTATTATGTCCCATCCAACCTACACACAGCAAGCCCTCTCCCGCTATAATCTACCCCGCATCAAAAGAATCGCTGCCGAACTCGGCGCTACACCCACCGGGGACAAAAGAGCGGCTGACACCTGGGTAAACGCAATCATCGCCCATCAATCCACCCAGCTTCAGAAAGTTGACAACCAAGCCGCAGCCCAAGCCGAACTCGACAACTACATTGCTGACCAAGCCCAAGCTGTTGCTCCCGAACCCCTCACCATAGTCGAAATCTCTTTTGACCATCACGAATATTATGCTGATGACAAACTGGTAGCCAGCATCAGCCATGACGACACCCACTTAACGCAACGCTGGGTAGTAATGGTCAAGTCGCTTCGCTCCAATTCAAAATTAAAAATTCAAAATTCAAAATTAAAGACAGTTAGTGGAGGCTTGTACTCACAATTAATTAATTCAAAATTATTTCCATTCTTCATTTTGAATTTTGAATTTTGCATTTTGAATTCAAAAAAGGTCAACGATAAAGAAGTATTTCGTGCCAACACTCCAATGCGTTGCGATCGCTTCATCTGCACTCACTACAGAGATGGCTCATTACCTGTGCAGGAAGAAGCAGGGGGGCAGGGAGCAGGGAGCAAGGGAGAAGAAATTTCCCCCCTGCACCCCGCACCCTGCTCCTTGTCCTCTTCTACGACCGAAAACCACATCATGGCGCATATCTTCAACGAGTGCCAGAATTACGGGTTTGAAATTCTCGATGATGGCATTTACAACAACAACGGCGTGAAACTGGGGCAAGTCCGATGCACTGACGGTAACTGGTGGGTGAAAAGGCGTTATTCAGGTCAGCAGCAGTATTCTAACTCGGTCTATGATGCAGTGCGATCGCTGTCAATGCTGGATGTGTCTACTGATAGTAAATCCATTTTTGATGAATATTTTTTAGATCAGCCGTTAGAACAGCTAACTGGCGATAAATTACAACAGCTGCTGGAGAGAGCGGAGTTAGTCACAGCGTAGTCTTGGGCTTCGCCTGGGAAAAGGTTAAAGGGTAAGGGGGAAAGGTAAATTTCTTCATTCCCTTCCCCTTTGCCCTTTCCCCCTTTCCCTAATTATTTATTCACCAATCCCCAATTAAATCTATGAGACCCACGATCTCAATCCCCCAACACTGGGCATACCCTCGCTTTACTTTGGAACAACGTACAGAACAAGGCACGATTCTTGGACTTTACTACTACCCATCAGGTACAGAGTTGGCTGAACAATTTGATGATGGTTGGCGTTATGCTCTGATGCCTAACAAGAATTCTGATGAAATATCGTACTTGAAAGAGGATCAAATCCAACCGCTCACGCCAGAAGAATTATTCCAGCAAATTACCGCAGAGATTGACTTTTATCAACAACAGATAAGCATTCTCAACCGACAGTTAACCGTATTAGCTAGAGGCGTAAACAATGGCTAAGTCTACAGACAACTTTGAGGGGAGAGCCAAGCACTTGCTGCGTTTACTTCAACTTTGCGGCGGTTGTGTTCCATTACATCGGCTGCAATTTCAATTCTCCGATTCAGTCATTCAAACTCTGCTGGATAGAGAACTGGTGCAAGTACAGAACACTGGATGCGGCTTTTTGTTGGAGATTGCCGAGGATTTTTAGGTTATTAATCCCAGGGGAGAAAAGTATGATTGACCACATTAACGCACTTCAAACAAGTTGGTATCTTTCTCCTCCTTGGCGTGGAACAATTCCACCCATTGAGGTGAATTTACTAGAAAGAGTATACCTACGAACCAACAGAACATTTGGTTATTGCTGCGGTATGCAGTGGAAGCATAAGTGCTGGATTTATTCAATTGACTGCCGTAATGAAATACTTCACGCCACACAAAACCAAATCATCGGGACTGGAGAGTTAGAAGCCATCAAAGTGCAAAAACCTGCTTTTGTTTTGGGCGAAAGAGTGATGCTCTGTTCTCACGATCAGGGAGCAAAACAACGGCTGATTTTGGGGATTGGGCTAGTGCATGATTCTTGGTTTTACATGGTTGAATTAATGTCGCCAACTTTAATTAAGACACCGACTATATCGAATCGTTTCTCATTAGTTGGTGAAAAAAGTTTGATGCGCGTGAATACCTAAAGTTTTGAAATTTACTTAGGAGTCGAACAGGATGAGTTTACCTTTAAATCAAAATGTTTTAGTCGAGTCTCCATCATTGAGAACTTCTGCACTTTCTAACCTTGATGATTCTCGTGCCCAAGAAGTTCTCAGCAAAGCAAAGGCAATAGTGTTCGCTGTATGGAACGGTAGCGGCTGGGCAACTACTGCACAAATAGCGGAATATTTTTCAGTTACAGAGTCCGCAGTCAAAGAACTAACAAGAGTAAATCAATC
>JBGTMK010001007.1:0-3508 GCA_041743605.1 Nostoc sp. | reverse complement strand
TGATTTGGAGGGAACACTTGATCGGGTATTTAATGAATTAGGCGATCGCATCCAAGATAATCAAGTTCAGGGTATCCAGTTGTTGGAAATCTCCGTTGGGCAAGTAATGGACTACCGCAAGTTGATGACGGTTTTCCCTATGTTGATCAAGCTAAAAGTGCAAATCGACCAAACGGCAACTATTACTGTTAATGAACAGTTTATCAGGTTAGAGTATCAAGGGCCAGTTAAAGGATTTCAGAGTTTTCAGGGGGCTGTTAACACTTTGCTAAGTAGCCCGGATGTAAAAGCTGACGTGTCGCTGAAGCTCGTATTTGAATTTTCATCTCCAGTGCAACCAAACGGCGCAGAAATCAGTACTATCAAACAAGCCCTGAATCGTAATCCGGTTGACAGGCTGAATTTGACGGCGAAAGTAACTTACTAAAGATGCAAGAGTTTCAATTGCGAGTGGTTCCTACAGATAACAATAACTTTGCCCTGGAGTTGTATCAATGTGCTTATAAGAAAGCCGGTGAAAAAAAGCGTCCTTCTGCCAAAAGAATTGGGCGTTTAAAGGGCAATGCTTTAATTCAGGTGAAACAGGCAATTTATGATTCTTTGAAGGCGAATAATTATGACCCCAAAACCCTAAGTCACAATCGCCAAACTCCTTATGTTTTGAATGAGGAATCAGGGATAAATCTGGCATTATTGTTTCAGACTTTGCAACCGCTTTCTAAAATAGAACGCATTGCGAATATTGCCCAAGGGATTAGAGCCATGAGTTATGAGGAATCGCATTACTGGTTTGCCAAGATTAGCAATGGTAAACGCAATCAGGCTTTAAAAGCAATTCGCGTATTGCTTGGTGATTAGCTGCAACTGGGGATAGCACTGATCAGACGGCTACATATCCGCAGAGACTGAAAGAAATTTATACTATAGCGAAGAAAGTTAAATCCTGGGATGATCTGGAGAAGCAGCAGACGTTTGAAGCGTTATTAGATCAGTTAGAACACTTTCTTTAGCTTATGTCTAAAAATTTTATGCCCGGAAATTGTCTGTGCGAGTAGTTCGGGTCTTGATAATCAGTAGCTAGAATTGAAAGAAGATAGTTAAGTAGAGGAGGTGCTAATTGTCTCTTACGGAGTTGTCTGCTTGGTTTCAGTACTTAGATAAAGATAAGTCGCCCTATAATCCTACTGTAGGTGACTTAATTACAGTGGAAAAATTCTGGGACAAGAAATCCAGTAAATACAATTTACCAGATTGGCGAAAAGAACAATGGCAAATAAGCTCTACTCTAGTACCAGTTAACCAGTTGGATAACGCCGCTACGATCATTAAGTCACCATACGACTTAAAATTTGACACAGGCTGGAATTTTCAGGATCAATTCAATTTTGGTGATTACAGCCATTATGGAGATATTGATTTATATCCATTAGTTTTGTTAATAAAACATCCCATTACCAAAGAATTTAACGTTGAACTCAGTCGTGATTTTTTTACTTACCATGCCCTGCTAAAAGACAATAATTCTCAATATTATCATCCCGTAGATAATATTCTTGTGGCTGAAGCTATCCTAGATCCTCATCAATATTACGATCCAACTGCTAGTGTAACCGTTCATCGTCATTATTTACGTGATTTCTTAGCAGCACTAAATATGGGATTACTTATCTGTGTAGTGGCTGACAGATTTGCAAATGCTACAACAGAAGAAGAACTTGGGCTAGAGGAAATAGAAGACAAGCAAGTAGACGATTTTAACAGTATTTCAACGAGTATACACAAACCTGAATTTACTGATGATGGTTTTTTCAGTGGGCGCTCTATTCTTCAGCGTAATTTTATTATTCGGCCTTATGACCAACCAATTTTTGAACGCAGTCCTTGGTGCTTTTTTGGAAAAACGTCAATAGAGGAAACAGAGTATCCTAGATTCATTGTGAATAGTGAAGCGAAAAAGCAAATCTTACCTCAAAATACTTACATTGGAAATTATATTGAGCAAGGTATTGGACAATATGGGTACTTACATTTCCGCCCAGAAGTTTTGCAAAAATATCTACAAACCCCTGGATATAACGTATTTTTTCACATGCGAAATTGGGGAGTAGCTTCCTTACCAGGTGACAGAGGTACAATTGATGTAGGCATCAACTCCCAAGGATTGGTTAATGCCTTTGCTCCCGATATAGCTGATCTTAACCCTTCAGAACAAGCCTATTGGTCATCGTTTTCGTCTATACCGAGCGGTGATATCTGTGAAGAAATGTTCCAGACCAGAATGCAAAACAATCCACCTCATTCACCGGGAACAACGGAATTAATTGAAGAGGCGCTCTTTCAACTTGATACTATTTTTCAAAAGCAATTCTCTGTTCCACTTTTTAACGATATTAAACCAGATCAGAAAAATTTAAACAGCTTAAGTATAGGAGTATTTAGCAGTCAGTATAACGATGTTCTGGAACTTGCTAAAATTCTTTACGGATGGGTTATTGAAACTATGCAGATTGGCTCCCTCCGTGATGCGTTAACGGCTTTAGGCAAACCAATAGACAACAAGCTAAGACAAATAAAGCTGTTGGAAAACATATTGATGGCTAAGGGAATAGACCAAGCTCAAGCTCGATCAATAACCGCCCCGTTAGTTGCTTTAAATGAGCTTCGTGGTGGTTCAGCCCACATCGGTAATCCTGACTTAGAAAATTGTTTTCGATTAATGGGCGAATCAACAATTCCTCAAACGCCTAGAAAAGGCTGGAATTTATGTGTTGATGCTGTGGTATCCTGCTTAAATTCAATAATAAGTGCCTTCGCTTTGTAACCAGTGGCTTGCTTACCTAACTTCAGCTCCAACAAAATGCGATCGCGTAAAATTTCAAGTTCTGCAACAGACAATCCAACAGACTGTTTTGCGATGGGCTGCGTCCCGCTTTTGGCGATGGTCTCCGACCGACCGGAGGTCATCGCGGTATCAAATGTTTGATGAAACTCGCTCTGCCGTGTAATACGTGTAATACTTGGTTTAGGTTCGTTTTCCCTCTGATGTCAGCTAGGCTATATTTACCCCAACTGCTACACATTTGGCATTCGGCAGGGGAGACGATAGCGATCGCCCCTGGCGCGACGACTGCGAGAACTGCTGCTACAATCCAAGCAATCATCGTTGGCACGCGGCTCCACATTGATAATGCTGCGTTCTCGCGGAAACCTTAATTGGTGGCACAGTTGGACTTCTGGTTGATAAAGCCCTGTGAACATCATCATAAAATCGTTCCCGGCTTGGTCGGCAGAATGAACATTGAGTATAATAACGCTGGGTTGAGCGATATCTTCATCCTCAACATAACGCTGAGTTCGACGTTCCTCTTCACTCAATGCTTCTTGTTGTAACCTACCAGCCGGAATCAATTCATGGCAGTGCAGGCAACCACCATAAGCATAAGGAAGTACGGGTCGAGTAGCAGTAAAAATATCTCCAACTTGCCTTGTTTGCTTATCAACAGGAACC
>JBGTMK010001006.1:0-13063 GCA_041743605.1 Nostoc sp. | reverse complement strand
ATAGCATGAGTCAAAAACGTCCAAATTTCATCAAAGTCAACAGCCTAGCAAGAAGGTGGGTACTAGTACACGGCGTAAATAAACAGACCATTTTCTTTTGAAAAAGGGACTGGGGACTGGGGACTGGGAAAATTGTTCGGGGATTCAAACCCGCGACTGATAGCGTAGCGGTAGAGAGGAACGAGCGTCGCGTCTTGAAGACCACCAAATTTAAAATTTGGTGGGGGTGCAAAAACGCCGATTATTCAGACGCGACGCTCGAATACTCGCTAACGCTGTGAAGCACCGCCAGTCATACAGAATACCCAACTGAATTCTGACAATCAGTAGGGTTTGAATTGTAATTTCTCTGTAGAGTTGACAGCCCCTGGCTCGCTCAATACGTCGTTAATAGCATGTAATAATTCATGGAAAGTGTAGGGCTTACGCAAGAATACATTGATACCAGCATCAGCAACTTCAGCAAGCTGGCTGTTTGCTGTCATGCCGCTGATGCCAATAATCTTAACCTGTGGATTCATTTGTTGCAGGATGCGGATAGTAGTTAACCCATCCATTGATGGCATTATCATATCCATCAACACTATGCTGATTGTATTTTTGTATTCTGCGTACAATGAAATTGCCTCAATGCCATTACTAGCTGTCAAGGTTGTATAGTTATGGTCTTCTAGCGAAGTTTTGGTAATCTCCAGAATGGCAGTTTCATCATCTACAACAAGAATCAATTCTCCTTTCCCATTGGGCAATTCTAATTTCTCTGCTTGCTGCGTTGTCCTTTGATTCACAGCTGGCAAGTAAACCTGAAATTGGGTGCCCTTTCCTACCTCGCTCTTGACCCTTATAAAGCCACCGTGGTTTTCAACAATGCCAATCACAGTTGGCAAACCTAGCCCTGTACCTTTGCCTAATTCCTTAGTTGTAAAAAAAGGTTCAAAAATTCGCTCTAAAATCAATGGTGGAATGCCAAATCCTGTATCTGAGACAGTGATGATTACATAAGTGCCAACGTGAGCATCCAGATTCATTTTGGCAAAGTTTTCATCGACTAAGAGATTTTCCGCAGAAATGTAGAGTATGCCGCCCTTGGGCATCGCATCACGAGCGTTGACGCACAGGTTCATTAATACCTGATGTATTTGAGTTGGATCTGCCAAGATCGGCCAAAGGTTTTGTTTAGGTAGATTCTTACTGATTTTGATCGATTTTGGAAATGTACTGTTAATAATTTGCTCAATTTCCAACAACACGTATTCTACTTGCAAACAAATGCCCCTGCCTTCAAATCCTCCGCGTGCAAAGGTCAGAATTTGCTTAACCAAATCAGCTGCTCGTTTAGAGTTGTCTTCGAGAAGCTTCAACAGCTGCCGATTGCGGGCATCGAGATTGGGAAGTTTAAGGGCTAACATTTGAGATGAAGACATAATCGGCGTCAAAATGTTATTCAGGTCGTGGGCAATGCCTGAAGCCAGAGTGCCGAGGCTCTCCAAGCGCTGGGCACGCAAAAATTGGGCTTGGAGTTGTTTTTTCTCAGTAATGTCGGTGTCAACAGTAAGGATGGATTTGGGTTGCGCCACTTCATCACGCATCAGTGTCCAGCGGCTTTCTACAATAATTTCCTTACCGGATTTAGTAACTTTATGTAACTCACCATGCCATGAACCAGATTCAATCACATTTTTGAGAGCTACTTCCAGTTGCGGTGAAGTCTCTTTGTACAAGAGTTTCTCAGGGTTTTTTCCCATAGCCTCATGAGCCTGCCAACCATACAGACGCTCTGCACCCTGATTCCAGAATAAGATTTGGAACTGGAAATCTTGAACTACTATCGCGTCGGTAGCGATATCAAGTAGAGCTGCTTGTTCACAGATTTTCTGTTCCGCTTGTCTGCGCTCGGTGGCATCTCTTGCTACACCCTGAGTTTCAATGGCCTGTCCTTGTTCATCCGTAATTGTACTCACGTTCCATTGAAACCATCGAATACCTTTAACTGTCAAAGCCCGTTGCTCACAATTAGTCAAGGAATAGGGTGGAGATCCTAAAGCTGCCATATTTTCCAGCGATTGAGGCAAGTCATCTGGATGAAAAAACTGAAACAACGACTGACCAAGCAACTCATCCAATTGCCAGCCGAATGTTTGGCAAGCTACTGCATTAGCAAAAGTCAGTCGTCCCTGCAAATCAGTCCGAACAATCACGTCAGTTTGGCTCTCAACGAGTTGACGATAGAGCTTCTCATTCTGCTGCAATGCTTCTTCAGCACGTTGGCGATCGCGGATTTCCTGTTGCAAAAGCTCATTGGCACGGGAAAGCTCAGATGTGCGTTCCTCAACTCGTATTTCTAAATCCTCCTGAGCTTGACGTAGCAACTTCTCTACCTGCTGATGTTGCATAACATCATCTTGTAATTGTTGGTTAGTTTTCCTTAATTGGTCGGTCTACTCTTCTACCCTTTGCTCTAATGCTGTAATCACACCAAACAATTCCAGAGAGTTAAACAAGAGTAGAAAATTTGTTTAAGTCAGATTCTCAGTAGGCCTTTTCCCTCCTTACCCGTAACCAATTGTTGTAGTTTCAATTTTAATGCCTGAAAACCCTGCTTGACTTAGATTCTGTAATGATCAAGATATTAAGAGGTAAGTAAGTCGGTAGGAACAAACCAAATTATGTTACGAAACGTAAATAGGCTTAAAACCCTTATCAATAACCAATAACAAAGGACAAATGACACCCTCTACCAGTTAGCTTTCATTGCGCCGACTTACTTACGCTAATTAAATATGTGTTTAACTTATTGCAGCATAAACCATGATTCGTTACAAGTTCAGGTAACTGCACAAAGATCAAGTTAGGAGTGGTAAAAAGTAATAAATCCTGCTTGGATAAGGTTTTTTGCTCTGTTTTGACCACAGATACTTAGACTATGAACCCTGTTGATGTGAATGAGTTTTACATCTCTGAGGTTGCACTTAGTATTTGCCCAGTAAAATTATTTTTTTAGACAAAGTGAAAAATCAGAAAAAGATACAGAGTGAAGGATATTTGAATAAGGAAAAGATTTTCCCATATATCTCTTTATCTCCGCCTAAAATCTTTTAAATATACGGGATTGTCTTGAAAATATCGAGTATTGGGAGATTTACAAAATTGTCTGTAACTCCAACCACTTGATAGTTTTATACCAACTTTATAAATTGTCTGTAAAAGTGAAGATTTAGTTAACAGTGCTTTTTATCTTTGCGTATAAAAATACAAAAGACTAAAATTGTTTTCAGGACAAATCACGAGCTTTTACTTAATTTTTTCACATTTTAAAGTAGCAAATTAGCTGACAGCAGTGTGCATACAGTTCAGAAAGCTAAAAGCAAAAGTTTTTGAACGTATTCTGGTTGAAGTTTAGGTTCAGTTCAATTCTTAAGGAGAATGTCAATTTTCAACCTGATCCGAACCGAAGTGGATTCACTTCATTAACAAGCGTTTGCAAATAAATTTTGAAGCATATTTACATAAAAGTATGCATATTTTACTATGCAACCTGTGTGATTAATTATCCATTATTCGCGCCAAATTATGTAGTGAAACAACTGAAGTTATTTCACTTCCTTAATAAGCATTTGCAAACATCCTCTGAAACATAGTTACAAAGCATTTGTATATTTTGCTATGCAAATTGTGTGAATAATTGTCCAGATATTCACCTCAATTAGATAATCAAGCATCAACAACAACCCACTTATCACCTAGAATCATGACTGCAAGCCTTTCTTTAGATCCTAAGATATCCAACCAATTACACCAAGTTTTGTTAGAGATCACAACTGCACAAGATTTGTCTCTACATCCTTTTGTTCAACGCTTTGCCAAAGGAGAATTTTCACAAGATGCAATCCGCCAGTTTGCGATTAAAATGCTACCTGGCTCAAACAGATTCAACATGGCTTTTCTAAAAGTTGCATCAAAAATGGATAGCTACCATGCAAGAACGATTATGCTAGAAAACGCATTTACAGAGCATGGACAACTCGAACCAGACCTTGCTCATGTAGCACTATTTATGCGTTTTATGAAAGGTATTGATTGTCCTAAAATCGATATCAATGCCGATGATGGAGCATTTCTCATTCCGGCATTACGCTTTAAGAAATTTGAGTTTTGTGATGATGAACCTATAGTACGGTCTTTAGGAAGATTTGCGGCAATTGAGCAAGTCTTACCTGGAATTTTTATCAAATATATCGAAGGGCTTCGTAAGATATTTAAAGGTATTGATGATCATACCATCGAATACTTTCATATCCATTGCCACTTAGACCCAGAACATACGGATGAATTGATTCAAGTAGCCCAAGTTTATACCAAGTCTGAGAAAGATATTGAACTCTTCCGTGAAGGAGTTCAAGATATGGTTAAATCAATTGGTGATATGTTTTCTTGGATGGATGAAAACATCGAAAAAGAAGCGTTAACTTTACAAAACTAATACCAAAGCAATTCCCAAGATTAGAGCTTGTCCTAAGCATATAGAATAATAGACAACCCTGTACAATAAGGTAAAACTTTGTACAGGGTTGTCTATTATGTATAAATCAGATGACATTTGCGAATAAATGCCTGAAGGAAACAAGAGGCAGTCAAAAAAATAGGGTGAGCAATGCCCACTCTACTAATTTATCTGCTAGAAACTTATTTTTACGGCTTTAGTGATTGACCTTTAGAACAGCGGTCAAACCACTCCTGGTATTTTTTCTGATGTGACTCATCTTCGACAGCAATGGTAATATGCACCTGCTTACAGCTATGATTTTGCTCTAGTGCGATCGCATTTAACAATAAACTAGCAATTTTAGGCGAACTAAATTCACCGCTTACCGTCAAACTGCTGTCAAAATGTGTCGATACAAGTCTTTCTACTCCAGTCAAGTCAACGCCAGCAATTTCCCCTTGTCCTAAATCAATTTCTGCGAGTTGTTTGTGTTCTGGACTAACTTGTTCCACAATTAGCTTTTCACGCCGGACAGGAACTTGTACCATTCGGGTTTCGATGACTTTGCGAACAATCACCTCACCAACTTTACGCTTACTTGTTTCAATAACTAGTCGTTCTTCTAGTAAACGAAGAATCTGTTCTTCAGTAACCTGTTCTAAATCTACTGGCTCGACTGGGATATTTGTAGTTGGATTATTGACTAGTTGCTCAGTTGAATTTTCTGATAGTGTGTGTAGATGCAAAGCAGCTTGTCCATAGGCATCGTCTGGTGTTTCTGTTTCTAAATATTCAGGCATATATTCAATTTCTAATTTGTTTAAGTCTATGAAAACAGATTTAGTCGGCTTGTCAATTTTTTTTATTCTCTGGCTCTGCAATCGAAATAAAGACTGATTATATTCTCCAGTTTGTTGATTCGCTTGCTTAGATATAACTAAGTTGAGCCGACGATTAGCATCCACGATTAAATCATGAACTACTCCTACTAGCTGACCTTGCTTATCAAATACAGCAAAATTGCTCACTTTCTTTCTTAAATCTGCCAGTGAAGTGCTAGTGCGAGAGTTATCGTTTGCCCGCCCAATATTTTTTGCAATCAGTTGGCCATTCATACGCAAAATTTATGAACTGCTTTCTACTTAGCTAAATAAAATCTATTAATCATCTGGATACCATTTAGAAAATCTTTGCGTTCAATGCATTTATACAACCATATCCAGAGCAATATTCGCAATCAAAAATCTAAAATAGTATCAGCTATTGCAAGCACAGGTAAAGCTAATTCAACAGCTTCACCTGCACTATGTCAAATTAGTTATTAGTCAATTAGCTAATAACTAATGACTATATTTAGTTAACGTTCTTCAATGGGAAGATTAGCGGAATTTACATCTAACTCTTCACGACGTACAGTTTCTTGAGTTTCAACTGTGTCTTGATCTACCACTTTTCTAACTCTGACTTCTTCACGCAAAAATGCTTCTTTACGAACATCAGGAGTTTCTTCGTGAAGTTCTATGCGAGCAACTTCGCCTTCACGGAAGTCTGCTTCGCGCCCAGAAATAGTCGTACCTGCATCTGCTGGAGTTACCCGTTCAATCACAACTCGTTCTCTTTCTACTGGAACTGCAATCCGTGCAGTATCAGTTTCAACATGCTTGCCAATTGATACTTCTCCAGTTTTTTGACGTCTTTTACTAGCAATCAGTCTTTCTTCATACAATCTTAGAGTTTGATGATCTTGCTCATTTAATCCGTATAAAGAGGGTTCACGATCGTAAGTATAATTGTCACGGGCATAAGTGGGGGTTGTACCCAATGTTGCTGAAGAGTCTAAGGGCGTTGAAGCTTCTACAGGAGGGGTGTAGTCTGTGGGTTGACGATACACTCCACGCACCCGCTCTTCATAGTCGTAATCAAGAGTTTGGCGTTCATTGAACTCAGGTAAGTCTTCTGCTTGTTCTCTAGTCAAGCCAACTGTGTATACACGATCAGTATTATAGTCAATACGGGCACGACCAAGTGGTAGTAATACTTTTTTGCCAAAAATCCAAAAACCTAAGTCAACCACTAGATAACGAAAATGACCTTCTTCATCAACTAAAACATCACTGACAGTACCAATCTTTTCATCAGTGCCTTGTGTATAAACTCCAAGCCCGGTAATTTCGTGACCTTCAAAGGTATCACGGTAGTTAGGCTCAAAATCTTCTAATTTGTAAAGAACCATAATGTATGATTTAACCTCAAATTTTTCTCTTTAATTTCCTAACAACTAGATTAAAAATTTATTTGTTTTAAGACTTCCTTCTGGCGAATGAATTATTTATATACTTAAGTAATCAAAAGTAATAGATATTTTTGATTGATGACATTTGAATAAAAAATACAGGCAGAGTTGAAGAAGAAGTCAGAGATTCTGAAGTGGAGCCGGAGACGTTTCCGTTAGCTCCGGTCAGAATCAAGACGCGACTCGCTATCAGTCGGGGATTCAGACCGGCGCAGGAATTGTTGCACCACCAAATCACAGATTTGGTGGTGGTGCAAAAACGCCGGTTATTCAGACGCTCAATAGCTAGCGGTAGCGAATCATTGAGCGATTTTAGATAAATCTCCCAAACAAATTTATTAACTAGCTAACTAAATAGCTTCACGTGTAGTAATATCATTTTCTTGCAAATGTAAATTACCCGCAGTATCAACGTCTAATTCTTCTCGACGAATAGTGTCTTGCGCTTCCACAGTATCTTGTTCTACTACTTTCTTGACCCTGACTTCTTCACGCACAAAGGCTTCTTTATGTATCTCAGGAGTTTCTTCGTACACTTCTATGCGTGCTACTTCCCCTTCTTGGAACTTAAGTTCATTGGGATCTACAACCTTTCCTGTTTCTGTTGGCAAAACTCGCTCAATCAGAACTCGTTCTTTTTGAATAGGTACTGTAACGCGTGCAGTTTCTGTTTCAATATGTTTACCAACGCTTACTTCTCCAGTTTTGATGCGGTGTTTGCTGGCAATTAATCTTTCTTCATAGAGTCTAAAAGTTTGATGCGATTGGTGATTTAAACCATATAAATCTGGATCTTTCTGGTAGTTGTATGTATTACGGTCATAAGTTACACCGCTGGTTGCAGAACGAAATATACTGCGAACATTTTCTTCGTAATCATTATCAACGATCGCGTCTTCTTTATAATCAGGTAAACTTTCTATTTGCTGTCTTCTTAAGCCATCGACATAGACACGTCTTGCAGGATAATCTATCCGAGAAAGACCAATTGGGAGTAATATTTTCTTACTAACAAAATCTAAGCTTGCATCAATAATTAAATACCGGAAACGACCATCGTCATCAACTAAAACATCAGCTACTGATCCAATTCTCTCTCCTGCTTCAGTATAAAGTTCTAGCGCTTTCAAGTCATCCCCGCCAAAAGTTTCTCGATAGTTTTGGTCAAAATGTTCAAGTTTGTGAAGAGGCATATATTATTTCCTAGTTGTTTTTTATCCTAGTGTAAAAAATATTGTGCTAAGTCTCCTCCCGCTGGCGACTGAGTTCAATTAAGATATTTGATGATCTATAATTCATGTTTGATGAGAAAATACTCAACTTGAATACTATTGATAACCAATAGAGATATAACTAAAGTTATATAGGACTCATATCTGATTTCTGAACAAGATTTCAGATAAAACCCTGATAAAACGGGCTTTTCAGTCTCAGTATGTTTTCAGAAATCAAATCGGAGTCCTATATAGGATTACTATTAAAATGACTAACATTTTATGAACGCAAGCGGTCAAGGCCAGTTTTTTGGATTTACCACGTTCAACCAGACGCTCGTAAAAAACTTTGATAACGGGATTATGACGCATTGCTACCACAGCACCCATATAAACTGTCTCGCTTTACACCTTAATTGAGGGAGAATACCAAGTCAGTCAGTTTCAAGGTAGCGATGCCTACGGCGGTAAACAACGCATTCTCTCACCTCTTTTCCCCGAATTAAACTTAACCGCCGAACAGATTTTTCAAGCTAGTGGATATCCTGTATAGCCCTTACAGTCTTAGACAAGAGCGATTTCCGTTGCAAATGAAATTTTTTCTCGCAAACTCTTTAGTAAATCTAGAGTTTTTTCGTAAGCAACTCTCTTTCCTTGGTTTTCAAAGTACTCAGATGCTTTTTACAGATCAGATATAGCTCCTAAATGATATCCTAAGCGATACTGAGCTACTCGCCGATTAACGTAAGCCTGGGCATTACTGGGGTTCAATCTGATAACTTGAGAAAAATCACGCACTGCACCAAAGTCATCTCCGTTTCGTCCACAAGCACAACCCCGGTTAAAGTACACTCTATAATCGTTAGGATTGAGACGAATTGCTAGATTAAAGTCGAGCATACCTGCTTGGATATCTTGCAAGACAAAATGCGCTAAACCTCGATCATTATAGATATCTGCAAGCAGTAAGCTACCAATTCGGGGAATTTGAGTTAAAGTCAAGAATTGCCTCCGAGTCTTTCCCATCCCCAGCACGGGCTAACCCTCGGTTGTAGTAAGCTCGAAAATCGTAGGGTTTAAGTGCGATCGCTCGATTATGATCGACAATGGCAGCAGGATAATCCCCTTGTCTGTAGTGTGCTACTCCCCGGTTCAGATAAGCCTCAGAGTTATCTGATGCAAAATTTATGGCTTGAGTACAATCTGCGATCGCTTGATGGTAATCCTGTAGTTGGAGATAAGCAAGACAGCGATCGCTATAAGCCACAGCCAAATCTTTCTCAAGTTCAATCGCCTGGTTGAAATTATTTATTGCTTCCTGATAATCACCACGCCGCATCTTATCTACACCCAACTCCAACAAATCACCCGCTGTAATTTGTGTAATTAAAATAGGTGAAGAATGTGCAGGTAAAGTCAAAAAAGTGAGAGGAAAAGCAACAATTACACTAAAAAATAATCGCCAGAAATTACTCATAATACCAAATTAGGATAAGTAATATTACTTGATATTTTTGGAACAATCTTTTTGCAAAGACTCGTAATCCAAAATTGGTATAAGCATCCTATGTGATAATTTCGGCATCAACAAAATTAGCGGGGCTTTTTGTCCCGCTAATTATTAATTCTTGAAGTTAGATTTTAGTCTACTTCCAGCCATTATCTGCTTGTGAAAGCACATAAGCAGTTACATCTTCAATTTGCTCAGGCTTCAAACGTCCCAGGAAAGCAGGCATGGCACTTTTACCCTTTTTAACTTGGGCAATAATCGCCTCTGCTGAGTATAAACCATACTTTTCCAAATCCACCTTCTTCAGGCTTTTGGCAGCATTAACCAGATTCTTTCCTCCTGCGTGACAAGAGGCACAATTGGCACTAAATACTTTAGCTCCACTCACAGCATCTCCCGCCAAAGCTGGACTACTGAAGGCAAAGGTGAAGATTGCTATGCCTAACAGCATTACTGTAATTATTTTTTTCATTTCGTAGTCTTCCCTCTGCAATAACGGCTTATTCGGTGCAATATCTTTCATAATTGTCAGTTGAGCCGCTGCCATAGTCAAACGACAATCTGTCAAACTTCACTTTATTTAAGGGTATTAACTTTCTCTTGATAATAAGATTCTGCTCACAATTCGCGTTACAGATACTAAGTATTTCCTGTGGCAGGTATGTTCTAAATTACTCTAATTCGAGGCACTCAGCACTGGTTGTGGTGAAAAAGCTTTCTTTTGTTCCCAGTCTCTGACTATATGTTGACAACTTAAAAAAGCTCAACTAAGCACTCGCCGAACTTCCCTCTATCTTCTCTTAATAAAAATCTAAGTGATGCTAATCTAAGATTGTTGAACTAAATTAAATAAAAACTTTAGTTTTTGACAGTTTTCTTTTTTGGACAATAGTAATATAGGTCGTAAACAAAGTCTTTGACAATTAAGACTTGGTTATACTTTAAGTAAGTTATAGAGAACTTAGTTAGTTTTTTAACAGGAGAAGTAGGGTGCTTAACAACCTTCATCAGTTATTATCTCCCCGTCAGTGGGGAATTTCCCTTGCGGGCTTAGGCTTACTTCTCAGTTTGGGCTGTATAGCCAAGCAGACTCAAGTAGGATCAGTTAAAGATTCTCCATTATCATCGGCTCAGATTCAGAAAAGTCCATCATCGGCTCAGATTCAGAAAAGCCCATCATCGGCTCAGATTCAGAAAAATCCATCATCGGCTAAGATTCAGAAAAGCCCATCATCGGCTCAGATTCAGAAAAGCCCATCATCGGCTCAGATTCAGAAAAGCTCTGAAAACTCTCTTTTGTCGCAGCTTAGAAAAGTTCGGGAGCAGAGAAGTCAACTGAATGCGGCTTCTGGAGGCGGAAAAACAGTACCTACAATCACAGCGTTAGTTCCCGATACTCAGGGAACTACAAAAAGCGGAGGGGTGTTACCAAGAGTAAATTTTCCTGTACAAGATGGGATTTACCTCTATGGCCAATCACCAAAAGCAAACCAGCTTGGCCAAGGTTATATCATATTTCAAAAGCAGCAAGCCAAGGTAACGGGTGCTTTGTATATGCCCCAATCAGAGTTTAATTGTTTTCAGGGTACAATCAACCCATCAGGAGAGTTAGCTATGACGGTTAATAGTTCGTCTAATGAAGCCAACTCTAATCAGTCGAATCAGGTAGCCACAAGCAATAGACTGCCTAGGATAGGTGAGGATGAGTACAACTCCTATGCTTACTCTGTGGCTTTGCAAGACTTTTACCGATTAAATTCTATCAGTGCTAGCGATCGCCGCACGTTACAAATGTGCAGGTAATCTCTAACATCTTGATGATGAATAATGAGTTTTTGACAGCAACCTGAAATGGTACATATCCCTGCTAAAGCCCTGACTTTAAATGAATTTCTGGGTCTGCTAGAGACAGAACCAGCCAGTGAATACACTGATGGGCGTATCATCCAAAAACCGATATTACAGGGAGAACACAGCGCAATTCAGACCGAGTTAGCACCTGCAATAAACTTGGTCGTCAAACCCAAACAAATTGCGCGAGCTTTCTGTGAGCTTCGCTGTACTTTTGGCGTAGGCGTAGCCCGCCGTAGGCATCGTTCAATTGTGCCTGACATTTCTGTATTTATGTGGGACAGAATTCCCCGAAAAGAAAATGGTGAGGTTGCTAACGTCTTCTCAATTGCCCCAGATTGGACAATTGAAATTCTATCTCCCGATCAAAGAAGTTGAATCATAACAGTTGACTCCAAAAGCACTTTAGTTACAGCTTATTATTCCCAACTTCGTGCTTTTGCTACCAATACTGCTTAAGTTACTTAGTATGGATTGTTTTCTTTTTACTCTTTATATCAAGCAACAACGACATTGCAACGCTTGCTGAAGTAGCATTTGATATTCTTTATCCCCAACCCGATAAGCCCCAAACCTCTCCAAATGGGGATTCATCATTTGGGCATCAAAAAACACAAATTTCCTTTGACGCAATCTTTCCACCAACTTTACCATCGCTACCTTTGAACCTTCGGGAATGCGGTAAAACATCGACTCGCCAATAAAAGCCCCACCAATCACAATCCCTAAAATTCCCCCAGCTAATTCGTCACCCTGCCAAGTTTCAAAACTATAAGCATAACCATTCTGGTAAAGTAGCCAGTAAATCTTTTCTAATTCTGGTGAAATCCAAGTTGTTTCGCGGTTAGCACACCCAGCCACCACAGCTTGGAAATCCCGATTAATATCCACAGTAAACCGCTTTTGATTCAGAACGCGCTGTAAAGACTTGGGGTAACGAAACCGCTCATCCAAAGGAATCAAAGTCCGATCGCGACTTCCGTACCAACTCAGGCGATCGCGTTCATCAGCCATGAGAAAATAGCCTTGTGCATAGCCCTCAACAATAGCGGCGATATCATATTGCATAAATAAATAATAAAAAACACTAGAGAAACGCAATTTGATGTTAACAGTCAACCTCAGCGTTCCTCTGCGTTTCCCTCCGCGTCCCTCTGCGTTAAAAAAAAATGACTCAACCAATTCCACCCATCACCCTACCACCGCCCGAAAACCCCCTACTCGAAGGTGAATGGTTACGAGAAGGCTTACAACGGTGGCTAGATACAGAATTTATCCCCGAAGCAGTAAACCAAAATATTGCCCAACGAGCCGCACAGATTTTTGTGCGTCAACGGATGGAAGGAGAAAATGACCTTGGTTCTCTGGTAATTGCCATTGTCACAGAGATGCAGTCCTATGATTTTTCTAATAGCTTTTACGGAGAGTTTGCGATCGCCAACGCCGTCAGCGATCTACTCTTAGAAAGTCTGGGAATTGATAAATGTTGTGGTCAATAATGTTTTGTCATTTGTCATTTGTCCTTTGTCATTTGTTCTTTACCAATGACTAATGACTAATGACTAATGACTCTTAACTACCAACTAGACTTAACAACTCCAGGCAAAAGACCTTCATGTGCCCATTCCCGCAGCACGTTCCGAGACAACCCAAAATCGCGGTAAACACCTCTAGAACGACCAGTCAACCAACAACGATTGCGGTGGCGGGTG
>JBGTMK010001005.1:0-4558 GCA_041743605.1 Nostoc sp. | reverse complement strand
AGTGGATAATTTAGACATTGATATTTTGGTAGTTATAATGATTTTCTTTGGGAAAGTTTAGGATTTTTTTGAGGATTTTTTCTGCGAACGCCAATCCCAAGGTGCAGTAAATTGTGAATCTGCCCAGATATTTAAACGTTGTTGTTTAGCTTCGGCTTCAGCCTGTTCTACAATACCAGCACTAGGGCAGTTTTTCAGGTATTTTCGATAAACCACAGCTAATCCTTCCTTAACTAATACTTGTTGGGCAAAAGTGCCATCTGGTAAACGTACTTCAGCAACTTTACGCCCATAAAAATCAGTATCTACTATATTCAGTTTGACTTGACTACCACCCTGTTGTATTAATATTTTTAGTCGTTCTTTAGCTTTATTGCCCCATAGGAACTGATTTGTATCAGCAGAACTATCACTATTTTTTTCTGCATCCGAATGAGGTACTTCTGCGGTATCTATACAAGCAAATCTCACTCTGATCTCTTGATTAGATACATCAGTGACAGTAATTGTATCGCCATCATCAACTTGTTTAACTTGATAACTTGACTGAGTAGAAGAATTAGATATATTTTCTAATAAACTCAATTGATTAGGTTCTGTAATTTTTAATTCAAACACTTGTCCTTGTGCTTTTTGGGGTGCAACATTTATGATTTTGACTTCTTTACCTTGTAAAGCAATTGGATTAGAAGCACCAGGAATTTGATTCAGGATTTTTCGAGGTATAATTATCTGGTAAACTTTATTATCTTTTCCTGACAACTTGAAAGTTTCAATTTCATTAGTTTGGCGAGTCCATCCATTAATTCGCCCTAATATTTCTGAAGTATTATTAGAATTATTAGATTTTTGATTTAGGGAACTATTACTACAGTAAAAATTAACCGGATTTTGCTGAAAATTTGCACATCTCAATATTTCTTCAGTTCTTTGAGAAATCTTTATTAATTGTGAATAGTCAGATTCATCGCCACCACCATAATTAGCTTGTTTTCTAATATTATCTGGTGCGTTAAGTAAAATTTTTGTAATTATCTGACGGTCAGATTCAGAAAGCTTAGGTGATAAATAAACATTAGAGCCGGGAATTTCCTTACTTAAATGAATGATTCTCAAATCTTTATCATTTGTAACTGCTTCATAAGCAGCAGCACCTACATCAGCTTTTCCAGTTTTAACTAAGTCTTTAATATCTTTTCCTCGATGCCCCATGTCTACCCTGAGACTTTTACCAAATAAGTCATAAGCAGGTACATAGAAACTAGATGCTGAATTGAAATCTCCAAGAGCAATAGTATTTGTAGATTTTAAATCATTGAGAGATTGAATACTACTAGTAGATTTTGTGAATAAAGTAGCTTGGTAATATGGAGGATTATTTGGAAACATTCGCGCTGCAAAATGATAATCGTTATTTTTAGCAGCTACAGAAAGTATTGGTGATAAAGTAAAGGCAATATCCCATTCTTTATTTATCATCCTTTTTCGGGCTTCTTCATAAGGAATTGATTCATCACCATCAATAACTATTTGTACTTTATTACCCAATTTCTCACGTAGGTAAGTTGTTAACTCTTCATAGTAACTGGGCTTACTCAAAATTCCTATAGTTAAAGAACTTGTTTGTAAGCTTTGTTGTTTATTTGTAATAACAGGAGAAGGTGAGGAGACTGCGGATTTAGGAGAATTAGATGGACAACCTGATAAACCCAAAATTCCAATAAATGCTAGAAGCTTTATGAAAATATAGCTATTTTTAGAATTAGACACAATAGATATCACCTGTATTTTTATGATTAAGCTGCTTGTTGATTAGATATGCCTGTAAGTTTCTGCAAGATTTTTTGATATCTTGTTGCATTTTGTAAATAAGCTTGATTGTCTAATTGTTCAATAACAGTAATCAAATTATTTAGTGTAGCTACTCTATAAAAACCACCTATATTCGATTCAATGTTATTATTAATATCCGAGTTTGCTGGAAATACAACAATACCATACACAGGAAATTTACCCCAGTTTGATGAATTTACATATTTATATAAAGAATCTACATAAGTTTTAACTTGCTGATAAGGGTTTTCTCCCCAGCAAGCATAAATATAGAGTTTTCTAGTTCCTGTATCGCAAGTCCATCCAGTATTACGCGGATTACCAACAGATTCAATTGTTCCTTTATAAGATTTAGCTTCTACAACGATACAGCACTTATTTGTAACAATTATAAAATCAGTAAATTTACTTCCTTGTCTTCCGCTACCTACATCAAATTGTGTTAATACTCTTTCTGAAGAAAAATGCTTTACTAAAGAGTTTTTAATAGATAATTCAAAAATATTGAGAGGATGTTTACCTTTTATTTCAACAGTAATAATCTCAAGCTCTTTAGCCAAAGCTTCTAATTCAGCTTGTTTCTGTTTTTCACGTTGTTCTAATTGTTGTTCTCTCTCTTGAGATTCTAATAGAGAATTTTGCAAAATATCTAGTTGAGTATTAAGTTGCTCTTGCATTAAGTTTTGATTAGCTAACTGTTGTTCTAAGGCAGTAATAATTCTCTGGGAACTTGTTTCATTATTTCGCAGTTGTTGTAATTCAGAATTAACTAAAGAACGAGAGTTTTCAATTTCCTGTATTTGCTGCTGAAGTTGGGATAATTCATTTTCTTTTAGTTCATTAGTTCTTGCTTGTTTATTTTGAGCAATATATAAATCCTGAGTTAATTTTTTAATTTGCTCTTCATATTCCTGTTGCTTATTTAGATTTTGTTGTGCTTCTAATATAGCTTTTTCAGATTCAATTTGTGCCTTTCTAGCACGTTTTTTAGATTCTAACAGAGAACTTTGTAAAAGTTCTAGTTGATGGTTAAGCTGTTCCTGTTCTAAACTTTGATTAATTAACTGTTCTTCTAAAGTAGTAGCAATTTCTTGGGAATTTTTTTCATTATTTCGCAATTTTTGTAATTCAGATTCAGCATCATATATTTGTTGCTTCAGTTGAACTAATTCAATTGCTTTTGGTTGATTATTTTCTAGTTGCTTCTCCTGAGCAATCTGCAAATCTCTGTTTAGTTTTTCAATATGTGCTTGATACTGTTGTTGTTTATTGAGATTTTGTTGTGCCTCTAATCTAGTTTTGTCAGATTCAGCTTGTGCCTGTTTAGCGCGTTGTTGAGACTCTAATAAGGAACTTTGCAAAATCTTCAATTTATTGTTAAGTTGCTGTTGTTCAAGTCTTTGATTAGTTAATTCTTGTTCCAGTCTAGTAGCAATTTCTTGAGAATTTTTTTCATTGCTTTGTAGTTGTTGTAACTCTGATTTAGCTAATAAACGAGAATTTTCAATATTCTTCATTTGTTCTTGAAGTTTAGCTAATTCATTTTCTTTCAGTTTATATAATTGATTAGCTTCTAATTGTTTAGTTTGAGCAAGTTGTAAATGATGATTTAGTTTTTCAACACGTTGTTGGTACTGTTTTTGTTTGTTTAGATTCTCTTGTGCTTCTAACTTAGTTTTTTCTAGTTCAGTTTGCAGAGTTAATAAATTTTCTGTATTTTTTGGGAGATTATTCAGAGATTCCTTGAGTTGATAAATTTCCTGTTTAAGCCTATTATTTAAAATACGCATTCTACTAGCATCTCTAACTAATTCATTCTTTTCTTCCTCTCTTTGATTTTTTAATAATGTTAGTTCATTTATTCTCTCGGCTAATTGAACTTCTAAAACTTTGTTGATATTTTCTAATTCATCTTCTCTTTTTTCTGCTTTCTTTTTATCAACTCGCTTTTTATAAAGTATAAACTCCAAACCACTCCAGATAAGCAAAGTCGCCCCGAAACAAGCCATTAGACTTGTTGCGTAAGTTTGAATCCTACTACTTCCAGAAAAAGGATTAGTTACCAATGTTGCAATATCCTTTTGAAACGTTGGTCTTACACCCCTAACATAGTAAACCCTACCGATAACACGGCCCTGATTAGTGACACTTATAGCACTGCGTTCAGTAGCATGAGAATTGCTATAAGTCCACTGTGCAAATGCAGGTGGAGGATCAAGCAACACATCGTATGGATGTTTTGTTAACTCTTGTGGATTTAGAGCCGCTTTCCAAGATGAGGATTTTCCAGAATCTTTACCTGAATACGAAATTATTTTTTGTCCACTAGAGTCTGTAACGATTAATCCAAATAAACTATAATTACTATCTAAAGTACGTTGTACTTCTTCTGGTTTATTTTTAATAATTGCATAAGAAAGTTTCGTTGGTAGAGTATGAGATAAAATGTTAAAATCAACAGTCTGAACGCGAAATATTGTTTGATTCCAATAGTTGTTATAACGGTCAAAAGTAACTGCTCCACCAATTCCAAAACTAATTATTCCTGTTGTTGCTAGTCTAGTTAAAACTTTTAGTATTGCTCCTCTATTAGATGTTTTAGTTGCTTGGGTATTTCTGCTGTTGACCATTTGATGCTCCTGAAATTGATATTTTGCGATCGCTACACCATTAGTTGATATCAGTACAAAAAATCCTTTGAATAATACTGAATGCGTGACACTGA
>JBGTMK010001004.1:0-4875 GCA_041743605.1 Nostoc sp. | reverse complement strand
ATGCGGCGAAATACTCACCGATGCAAACCCCGATCTCTTTTGATTTAAGATGCGATCCCGACTGCATTACAATCACCGTGCGTGATGAAGGTATCGGCATTCCAGAAAGTGACCAGAAGCACCTGTTTAATCCCTTTCACCGTGCCAACAATGTTGGCAGAATCGAAGGTACAGGTTTAGGGCTTTCTACGGCGTTGGGTATTATTAAGAATCACGGTGGTTTTGTCAATGTTTACAGTCAAGTAGGCAGAGGCACTCAATTTACAGTGTACTTACCTGCCTCAACATCTAGAGATACACATTCGCTGTCTCTAGAATTGGAATCAGTTACAGGAGATAGCTAATTTATTTTGGTGGTGAAAGTATCACAAACAAAAAAATACTGTCAACCAAAACTTTCTGCCTACTTTGAAAATTGATTAATAGAAGTGAAAAATATCAGTTAACATGATACGCCGTTATCACTATTTTCTTGTCTGGACTATACACGGATTCGACTCTTGGGTATTCGTTATGAATCCACCATACTTTTATTCTATTAGACTGTGCAGGTGCGCTACCTGAGATTGAATATCCTGCCTGAGTCATTAAGGTTTCAAAAGTATTTGAGTCGAGAACCGTACAATTAAAAGCTGTTAGTCCCTGTATTTGATGTCTGTTGAGGGTCATAGCTACCCTGGTAAGTCGTAAAAATTCTATATCCTGGTAATACTAAAGCAATTCCAGTGTTACTGTGAATTTTACCGGGATATTTATAGGGAATATCATCTGGTACGCTCCCACCAATACGAAAACTAAAACCAAGTAGCCATATATACAAACCAGGTAATAGTAAATCCATACTATATGTAATAGCTCTCATTGCTTCATTTTCTTTGAAAGAAGCAGAATTTCTGGCTATGGCGAATTTTTTGGAGATATTTTTTAGGTTTGTGCTTCGTAACATGGTCTTAATTTCAATCCCCAATAGGGATTTAGTAATTTTCAAGCGTTTCAATCTCTATGAGGGACAAGGTGTTTTGCAGCGCTTTTCTTTTAATTCTAACAAGTGAATAACATCGAGTAGGGTTTTTGAGAGCATTTTTACCATCAGCCAAAAATTAGCGATTGCCCAGAAACAGAAATATCACAGAGTCAGCGTCAATTACTTTTATGCTTAATCCAATTTTTAAAACTTTGATTTTTTGCGGTTCATTAGGTAGTAACCAACGCACAAAACTGTGAAGGTATTTTTCTGCTAATCTTTTACAGATGTTGTAAAAGTATTATTAAATCAACTTTGTTTTAGCTAACCGCAAGTGAGTTTAAATGTGAGGAAAATCAAACTACTGGCTTTGATATTAATTAGTTTGACAATGGTGTTGTGGTTTAATTTGCGTTATTCAACACCGTCAATACCGACTGTTGCATCTTCACCACCAAAAACTATCCGCTACTTCGAGCGCACTTTGCCCCAAAGCATCGCTCACATCGTGCTGATTCCAGCGAATAGCGGATTTTTGGTGACTCCTGCACTATCAGAAAAGGTAGCCACTGTAGAAGAATTTGCCCAAAAACATCGAGCCGTAGCTATTTTGAACGCAGGATTTTTTGACCCAGTTAACCAAAAATCGACATCTTATGTTGTCCAACAAAGGAAGTTGGTAGCTGACCCCAAGGAAAATGAGCGACTGGTGAACAATCCCAACTTAAAACCTTACCTGAGTCAAATATTCAATCGCTCAGAATTTCGCCGTTATTTATGTGGGGAAACTCTCAGCTATTCAATTACACTACACAGTCAGTCACCACCCGCAGGTTGTCAGTTAGTCGATGCTATCGGCGCAGGCCCCAGCTTATTACCAGAACTAACTTCAGTAAAAGAAGGTTTTGTGGATAATATCAATAAACGAGATGCACTTGGCAGCAATCAACCCAATGCCAGAACTGCTGTAGGTATTACCCGTGATGGCAGCGTTATTTTAGTTATGGTAGCTCAACAACCCTCGGCTCCCGCGAACTCTGGGGTGTCGTTACCAGTATTAGCTGATTTTATGAAAACTCTTGGTGCTAATCAGGCGATGAATCTGGATGGGGGAAGTTCATCTTCGCTTTATTACAAGGGCAAAACCTTTTATGGGAAGGTTGATTTGGAGGGAAATCCTATTAAGCGCCCTGTGAAGTCAGTTTTGCTGGTTCAAGAAAATTAGTATTGAAAACAATAAGTAAGTCGGTGGGAACAAACCAAATTATGTTACGAAACGTAAATACGCTTAAAATCTTTATCAATGACCAATGACAAAGGACAAATGACAGCCCCCACCAGTTAGCTTTAATTGTGCCGACTTACTTATATTGCAGTGATTGGGCTTTCTTTAGGCTATGCCTACCCACTGATAGATTTTTGCTATAACACCAATCCCCCGATCGCAATTGAGTCACAATGATAATAGGCAATCATTGAAGGTGCTGTTATGCTTCGTCTAACTCAAATTATTCGGAACTTGTTCCTTCGTTTGGAAGGCTTGTTTGGTGTTTTATTCCAAAGTTTAGCTAGTTTTTTCGGAAATATATTTGGTTTTTTTGCCAAACTTTTCGGATTCACTCGGTCTGATTATTTCTTAGAATCTGATGAGGTGCAAGGCATAAAACAAGCTGCTGCTAAACAGCTAATTGAAAAGGATCGAGATAACACTGCTACAATTACCACCAATAACCGCCGTCGTCCTAATGCCAAAATTGACGACTATTATCTCAACATGGCTCGTGATGTGAAAAAGAACTAACACAAGCTATTAATTGGAGATTAAAAAGGAATAGGGAACGGACTAAAGTCCTTACTAGGAAATTGTTTACCTATCAATTTAAACTTGAGAGACTACTATAAATTAGGCACAACTATAGTTATTTCGTGCCTAGCTGTTGCATTTCTTGATGGCGCATTAGCATAGGATCAGTTTCTTCTTTCACATTGCTCTCATCTACACTGTTGTAGTGTGAGGGCACTTTTCTGAAAAATTATCCAACTACAATAACTGATTTGGATGTGCATAGGCATTGCACCTTTAATAAAAATTTTGTCCAGCTTGAGACTGGACAATAATTAGAAATATTTTTGAGATTGAATATTTACTTGATTTTTAACTTACCAAATCAACTAAGGCGTTGCTTTGGAAGCGTACTATAGATGAAACTGAGCAACCGCGATAATTCTCAGAGGTGAATACTGATAGTGTGATATTAGCTTGACCTGGATCTAAAATGCGTTTTACCTTGCAGGTTTGCATTTTGTTGTTGCAGTAAGCAATAATGCGATCGCCAGCCTTGACTTCTAACGCTTGAATTTTCAATTAATACCAACCTTGCCGGTAATTTGCTTAGTTAAAGAAAGAATATATTGGTATATTTGACTTTCTTAACAATAGCAATGTGTTTTCAGTATAACACAAATTTTAATTAAAGACATCAATCCTATCAATTTAATCTTGATTGTGTCAAGCTTATTCATACTCAAAACAGTATTAAATGCTGGATTTTCAAAAAATAAGGATAAAATAGCGACCTTCGCGCAGTTTCTAAGTCAGAACCTCTGTTGAAAAATCCAGATGAAACTGAATTTTTTCGAGTACAGATTTTTTCTTTCTATGTTTTTGTTACAATTATTGAAATTTTTACCCAAAAATACCACTATGGCTTTATATGCTGAATTACATAGACATCTGGGCGGCTCCGTCGTACCACGAGTTTTATGGCGATATTTCGAGCGTCATTCTTTGGAGTTGATTTCTCGCTTTGGTGACTATTCAGAATTTGAAGATTTTTATACCCGCCCACGCAATACCCTAGATGAGTATCTAGAATTACACACCCTGGTAGAAAGTGTGCAAACTGTGGATACTTTGCCTTACTTTATCTATCGATTAGTGCGGGGTGCTTACATTTTTGAAAATTTGGCTTATTTGGAACTGCGATATACCCCATATTTACGCACACCTGAGCATCTGAATCAATCCGAAAGAATTGACAAGATGGCAGAAATTGTGCAGGTAGTAGGACTCGCCAGCCATCAGCCAGAATATCCAATTGTTACTAGCCAAATTCTCTGTATGCACACGCGCCTACCTTATGAGGTGAACAAGGCGATTGTTGATTTGGCGGCGCAAAATAAGCAATATGTCTGTGCAGTAGATGTAGCGGGGGGTGATAGTTATTACGCCGATCGCTTAGAAGAATGGATTAGTCTATATGATTATGCGCGATCGCTGGGTGTTAACACAACGGGACATCTATATGAGACTACCGCCGGTTGTTATCCAGAACTGTTACCCTATTTGATGCGGATTGGTCACGGTATCCAAATTCCTCTACTGTATCCAGAGTTACTTAATGATGTAGCTAAACGCGGGCAATGTTTAGAGGTTTGCCCGACTACCTACCTGAAAACTGGTACTTTGCAGGATATACGTCAACTCAAATTAGTTTTTGACCGTTGTTTTGATGCTGGGGTTGATATCGCTATCTGTACTGATAATGCTGGATTGCACAATGTGCGTTTGCCATTTGAGTATGAAAATCTCTTGACTTACAACATTATTAGTTTTGAGCAACTACAAGCTTGTCAGGATGCAGCTTTCCGTCATGCTTTTGCTTGGCCTTATAGTCAACCTCCTGCATCCCTGTTGAACGGTTTACTCAAACCCGAACCACCTAAAGTTTTGGCTATGAGAGATACTAATTAACAATCATCTAGAAATATTCATAATTTAAGGTGATTTAATGTTAATTAATGTTGCAATCACTGATTTTTTCTGATGACGTAGAGAAAGTTGTAATGCACAATAGATATCTTGCAAAAATCAATCTTTTAGAAAAAAAACCACAAATAAACACAGATAA
>JBGTMK010001003.1:0-4919 GCA_041743605.1 Nostoc sp. | reverse complement strand
GCATCGCCATCATGGGGTTATATCTGTTGTGTGGCTCCCTGAATAAATAAATAAATATTTGCAATAGTCGAGCCAGCACTGACTGGCGCTCACGCCAAATTAAGGTTTTGGGGCGGTTAGGTTATCTTATTGACAAAAAAGCTCCAAAGTTACAGGAGAGGTCATAAAAAAGAAGCCAATTGGCTTCGCTTTTGGTAAACTTACTGATTTAGGAAGCTTTGCCCCTTGTAATTCCTCCAGAATTAAAAGGGAGATGGGGTGCAAGGGGTGCGATCGCACTTAAAAAAAGAACTGGAAGCAATGCGATCGCACAGAACTAATAACCTGTTAAAAGTTATTTACCGTGGAGGAGTCAGCTAGTTTCCACCTCCTTTCGGCATCAGTAAGCCGATGTATGCCCCCACCGTAACTTTTGCTAAATCGGCAAAAGTTGAGCGGGCGCTTGGATCAATGAGTGCAAGCGTAAATAAGCCCAAAACCGATATGAGGACGACAATTGCGAGAATTTCATCTCTAGTGATTCGATGATTTGGTAACATAGTCTTTCTTGCTTCTAAATTAAGTGGAATTGATTTAGGAGAAATGTTTGAGTGCCTAACTGGTAGGTTGCAACTACCAGATGGGCATTTACTTTTTGTTTGCACGGGATTAACAGCCGGTGCAGTTTCGGGAAACTTTGCACTTTGGCGTTTTCTTTCGAGTTCTCGAACCATATATTAAGGGACTTGCGTGTGGATGAATTATGACTATACGCTAAGTAGTTTTAGTATTAAAGATTGTCAAATTGTCCACTTTACGCTAGCTCTAGGCCGTACTAATTACAACATAAATTTATGATGTATAATGTCCCTTCGTTCTGGTTGAAGATTCTATACTGAGTTGTAATTTGCGCTCGCCCCCCTTCACTCAGAACTGGTATATACACTTTCTACCCAGGCAAGTACAACCCACTACTATCACTCGGCTTGGCGTGAGCATAGCGGCTGGTGGTGTGCAAAGATGTGTGTCCCAAAGTCTGCTGTACCAATTGCACAGGTGCGCCCCGGTCTAAACTGTGACTAGCATGGCTGTGTCGTAACCAGTGGGGGCTAACTTTCCCTTGGATGCCAGCTTTTAATGCAGCAGCAGCGACAAGTAAGCGGATGTGTCTATCTTTTAACGGTTGCCCACCCTTGCGACTTTTGAACACCGCCGTATCTTTGGTATCTGATGCCGAACGCAGAGCCAGCAGCGCCTTATAAACTTTCTTGGGGATTAAAACAGTCCTGGACTTCTCCCCCTTACCAAATAAAGTTACTTGCCCTTGTCCATCGCGTGAGGCGCGAATATCACGCCATCGCAACTGGGCCACCTCACCCACCCTGGCAGCAGTGTAGTAAATAAATTGAATCAAAGCCTTATCGCGTTCATTGGTCGTCAGCGCCACCATTGTCATTACTTCTACTTCCGAGAGAATCCGCTCGGCGAGTCGGTCTTTGGTCTTGGGTAGCAAGGTATCATCTGCGGCGTTGAAAGAAAGGTATTTAATTTTGCAACCGTAATTTAAAAGACTTTTGAGAGCGGCAATCCTCCGAGCGCGGCTGGCTGGAGCTAATGGCAAACCTGTTTTGGTGGGGTGAGTCTCCAAAAAATCGGCGAATGCTTGCACATCGTTGATGATGACAGTCCGCAAGTCGATATCATTTAAGCGCACTTGAAGAGGATTCTGCCCCAAGAGGAAAGCCACAAAACAGCGGATATCAGTTTCGTAGGCGCGGTGAGATTCCTTGCTGCGCTTAGTCGTCAACCACAGCGAGACAAGCTGCGCGGTATTGGCGATATCAGCCATGCTCCTGGAGGGAGTCATCCCCTGCTCAGTATGTGTCAACATGGATACAATAACATTTGGATTGCCAATCCTGACCGGAAGTAGGGTTTATTCGTGAGAACGAATCGCCGATAAGTAACATTATCGGTGATTCCTCATCAGTAAGTCTCTCACATAACCAGGGGGCGATCGCACCTATCGGTTTACCTCTGCCCTCCCTTAAACCCTAATATCTCAGATTTTTTCCTTTCAAGCTTGTCTCACATCAACTCAGCCCTGCTGGGTCTTTTCTTCTTGCTTAGTCTAAAGTCCAGTAATTTGGGCTAGATCGGCAAAGTTAGGACGGCAAATGTGCATTTGACGACATTGGGGTTAAACAGGGTCAGAGTAAGGATTAATAACCATTTATATGCGCTTTACAGGATATCTAGTCTAACTAAATAGATTAAAATAGTGGTGAAATAAAAATTTCGTCTTTAGCTGTTAACTGTAGTTTATTTTACACCTAATAATATTATGTATATTAGTGAGAAGGCACGTTTAATATCATCCATACTATCTTCTTTCACTTTTTCAGACTTACATCTTTCAGACTTAGAATCTTTGAAAGAAGAAATTGATTATATTATTAAATCAAATGTAAATAATATTAAACCAAAAACTTTATATGATATTAGTATGCAAGATGTTACTTATCATCAATCAACTGATTTTAAGTATAATATAACTTTTCAAGTACCTGAACAAAAAACTATTCCTCAATGTTTATTTAAATCTGAATGGTCTGAAGTTAGTTTATATGCACCTATTAGTGAGTCATTTAAACAAATAAAACAAACTACTTCTACTGAAAAATCTCCTAGAAATTTAGGTATTTGGAAAGGACAGATAGAAATATCAGAGGATTTTTATAACACATCTAATGATATTCTTTCTGAGTTTGGTATAGAAGAATAATGGAATTCTTGCTTGATACTTGTGCTTTAATATGGTCACTTGAAGATAATTCTTGTCTTTTAGCTGAAGTTCGTGAACAAATTTTAGATTCTTCAAATAAAGTATTTGTTAGTGCTGTTAGTGTTTGGGAAATAGAAATAAAGAGAAAAAAAGGACAGCTTAAAACCCCTGAAAATTTAATACAAGCCATTATTGATATACCATTTAGTTTTTTATCAATAACAGAACACCATGCTGTTAAAGCAGCATCGTTACCTGACTATCATAAAGACCCTTTTGATAGACTTTTAATAGCACAAGCGATGTTAGAAAAAATGGTTATAATTACTTCCGATACTCAATTTGTGAAATATGGAGTAGCTATTTTATTTGCTACATAATAAAGGTAGCAGGTAAAAATTATTACCGATGTAAGAAGCGTGGTAAAACCTCAGCATTAAGTCGAATAATTTATAAGTAACTAATATTTTTAACGCGAAGGCAGAGTTATTTATTCTGCCTTAAACATTATTTTAGAGTCTTTTAAAATGAAAAGATAGAATATAGCGCGTATACCGGACACTACCACCGAGAATAAATGAGGCCGCCACCCCCAACTCGTCTACCTAACAAGCATTATAGGTCTAGAGAATACCTTACACCAAGTGAGGTGCGAAGTCTTCTTGATGCTGCACTAGAACGCAAAGCTCGTTATGCTCACCGTGATTATACACTGATGCTGCTCATGTTTCGCCACGGTCTGAGGGTGGGAGAAGCTGTAGGGGCTAAGTGCGGTTTAAGGTGGGATGCACTGATGTGGGCCGAACGTCAGATTTTCATCACCAGGGAAAAGGGCAGCGATTCTGGGGTGCATCCCTTGAGAGATGATGAATTGGTTTTGCTCAAAGAACTCAGAGAGATGTTGCCAGATAGCAAATATATTTTCGTTTCCGAGCGCGGTGAGGTGATGTCTACTGATGCGGTGCGAAAGCTGCTTGGGCGATTGGCGGCAACTGCTGGGCTTGATATCAAAGTTCACTGTCACATGATGCGCCATGCTTGCGGTTACTATCTGGTGAATCAGGGTTACAACACTAGGGAAATTCAAGACTTCCTGGGACACCGTGATATCAAACACACTGAAAAATATACCAAGCTGAATGCTCGACGCTTCCTGAATTTTGATTGGGGTGATTTGTAAAACTTTAACTGTAGTTGCAATTCATCGCCACAAAACTAGTCAGTAAATCTTTTATTTGAGCCATATAATATATCCCCAGTATAAAAGATAATCAAGTGTATTTTTTGTCAAACTAAGTGATTCTGATGACAAAACGGGTATTTTAATACTATATGTAGATGTAAATGTAAAAGCAACGTGAAATAACTAAGTCTATATCTGTACTAAGAAGATTTTTTGAATATGGATAACGACAATCAGATAGACAATAACAATTTTATCTACCAGCGCTATCGATATATTGGAAAGTACACGCCTCAAAATCTTTTATTCAATGCTAATCTTCAAGAATTTTCTGAACGTGTCTGTCATCTCTCTAATCTACAGACTTCGGGGAAAATTTCTTCACAGAAATGCTATGAGGAAATTGAGTTACTCTGGCAGCAGTTAACACAGAGCTTTAAGGCGCTAATAAGTGATGACTTTGACGTAACTGAATAATTGTTACACTTGATTACTCCTGGTTTGCTAGTATTCTTTTAAATAATTTGTTTTAGGTACTGAAACATACACAAGAAAATTTGCATAGTTCCAGTGTCAAAACCCTTAATAGTTGTGGGCGGGGATGTCGGAATTTATTAGTAATACGACATCGAGGCAAACCAGCTTGTTGCAAAGCATTCAGCCTCAGATTAACCCTATCTTGAGCTACTAGAGTTTCTTAGTTTGGGGTTTTTGAGCGACCAGAGGTGAACAATCGTTTACAAGTTAAATTCGAGGAATAACCCGTAAGTAAGTTTTCCGAGCCAAAAATTTTAATACAGCACACTGTTTAACCCACGATTTTTGACCAAATGCAGTAGCTTAAGAGATGCTCCACTAGGCCGCTTTTGTCCTATTTCCCATTTTTGAACTGTTGAAGTACTTATATTCAAAATACGTGCAAAAACAGCTTGACTAACTTGAGATGATTCCCGTATTTCTTTAATTTGTAAT
>JBGTMK010001002.1:0-5036 GCA_041743605.1 Nostoc sp. | reverse complement strand
ACAACGATGATGGCATCGGTGATTGTTGGGTTTGCCGTTGGAGAACCGTTGTTAGCGATCGCAGATGGACTTTGGCTGCAAATTGGTGGTAGTGGTAGTTTGGGCAAAGAACTTTTAGTAGGTGGCAGTTATGCGATCGCTGGACTAATTTTGTTCCTTCTGGCAACTAAGGAAAAACACCACCACCCCGATACAGAATTCCCTCACGTATTCTCTGACTTGCGGGACGGTTTTGCCTACCTCAAAGCAAATCATCGCGTCCGCAATGCTTTGCTTCAACTGATTATCTTGTTTTCTGTTTTTGCAGCATTAACTGTTCTGGCCGTTCGGATGGCAGAAATAATTCCCAATATGAAAGCCTCCCAGTTTGGCTTTTTACTAGCAGCTGGCGGTGTTGGCATTGCTGCTGGAGCAACAATTCTCGGTCAATTTGGTCAACGTTTCTCCTATACTCAGCTAAGTCTGTACGGTTGTATGGGCATGGCAGCATCCCTGATTGGTCTATCAATATTTACAACCCAACTATGGCTAGTTTTATTACTAGTGGCGCTATTAGGCATTTTTGGGGCACTAGTGGGAATTCCTATGCAAACCGCAATCCAAACAGAAACACCTCCAGAAATGCGTGGTAAAGTTTTTGGCTTGCAGAACAATGTAATTAATATTGCCCTTTCCTTACCTTTGGCATTAGCTGGTGTTGCAGAAACCTTTCTGGGATTACAGGTAGTTTTTTTGGGATTAGCTGCGATCGTCATTTTAGGAGGGATATTAACTTGGTATAACTCACACAAGTAGTTATCAGTTAACAGGAGTTATTATTCATTACCTTGATGTAATTAATAATTTACTTAAAGCTTTTGTGTTCATGGTAAACTATGTCCAGTGAAAATTTATCACATACTTGCCGGATATGAATCTGACATTAGTCAGAATAAGTTGTTTAAATATCAGAAATTAACAACTTATAAGTAGAATAAATAAAGCCATAAATCCATTGGTTTAATCAGCTTAGAATAAGCTTTTTAAACTATAGTGTTGTGGGAATTTTTAATAAATAAAAACCAGCAAGTATAGCTAGATAAAAAAAAATCACAAAAATCATACAAGTAATAGATTAAACCCGCTTTTCTTACAGCTAAATAAAGAATGCGTATAGCCTGGATTGGAAAAAAATCACCCTTTTGCGGCAATGTCACCTACAGTCGAGAAATTACAAATGCCTTGCTAGATAGGGGACATCAAGTTAGCTTTCTTCACTTCGCCCAGGAAGAGTCTGAACCTGACAATTGGCCCAATCTTCGAGAGGTTTCCCTGCCTTTCATTTACAAGTCACAGGTTTATACAATTCCCACTTTTAAAGCGACCAAACTTTTAACCGATTCACTGCGGGAAATCAAGCCAGATGTAGTCCATGCTTCCTTGACCTTATCTCCTCTAGACTTTGTTCTACCAGAAATCTGTGAGGAACTGAGATTGCCCCTAATTGCCACTTTTCACACACCGTTTGCTGGGAAGGGGGCAAAACTGGTATCGGGAACACAACTTTTGGCTTATCAGCTCTACGCGCCTTTTTTAGTTAACTACGATCGCGTGATAGTATTTTCCCAAATTCAGCGGGAATTATTGGCACGGATGGGCGTGCGGGAAGAAAATATTGCTGTAATTCCCAACGGTGTTGATACCGCTAAGTATTCTCCAGGAATTTCTCAAGTCAAAGCAGAATTTAAAGCCGAACGCTTGTTTGTCTATCAGGGTCGGATAGCGCCAGAGAAAAATGTCGAAGCCCTCCTCCGCGCTTGGAAACAGTCGGCAATGGCGCCTGGTAGCAAGTTGCTAATTGTTGGCGACGGCCCTTTGAAATCTTCCTTAGAGCCGTTTTATGGTTCAGAATACGGCATTATCTGGTTGGGATTTGTTGCCGATGAAGACCGACGCATCGAAATTTTGCGGGGCGCAGATGTATTTGTTTTGCCTTCATTGGTTGAGGGTTTGTCTCTATCTCTGTTAGAAGGAATGTCATGTGGGTTGGCTTGTTTAGCAACAGACGTGGGTGCAGATGGAGAAGTATTGGAAAAGGGCGCAGGTGTAGTTATTAGTACCAAAACAGCGCGATCGCAATTAAGAACGCTCTTGCCAGTGTTGCAAGACCATCCTGAGTTAACAACCCTACTGGGGCAAAAAGCCAGACAGCGTGTATTAGACCGCTATACCCTTAGTAAAAATATTACTCTGCTGGAAGAACTTTATAAAGAAGTTTTAGCACAGCGACCTCTACCGCTAAGTCGCAGAGCGTAGGAATGGTTCGTTAAAAAAATTGATTTACAAAGGATTTCAGCCTTAGCTTAACTGTATTAAAATATAGCTATCCGATTTGATTTGTGAAAAAATCTAGGTATATGTAGTACTTTATCAAGCTATTTTTAAAGGTTTGTAGTAAGGACTTTAGTCCTGGATTTTTAAGCACTGAAGTGCTTACTACCAAATTCTTCCAGCCTCGTAACGAATAGGAAAGATCACTAGTAGGGTGGAATGTTATTTACTAAGCTGGATTTAGATCCCCAACTTCTTCAATAAGTCGGGGATATAGATAATCATCGGCAAAAATTAATATATTAGCTAACATAAGATAATAAATAACAGTAAGTTAAAGCTACAAAATAACAAATGACTGCAATAATCAACATAAAAACATTATATGAATCCAATTACCTACAATGGTTAGAGGAGACTATTAAATGTCTCAGAGCTAGGCAATTAGAAGAGGTTGACTATGAAAACTTAATAGAAGAACTGGAAAATTTGGCGAAAAATGAGAAAAGGCGAGTAAGAAGTCTGTTAGAACAGATTATTAGACATTTATTGCTTTATCAATATTGGGATTTAGAAAAGCCAAGAAATGCTAATCATTGGGCAGCAGAAATTATTAGTTTTCGTAATCAACTAAATGAAGATTTAAGTGCCAATTTACGCAAACATTTGGAGGAGAATTTTAGTATAACTTATAGCAATGCATTAGATTATGTTAAGACTAAAACCAAACTAACCAATTTACCTGAATTATGTCCTTATACCTTAGAGCAAATTTTGGATAAACGTTGGTTGCCTTAATCTTAAACTTTGATTCTTTGCACAAAACATATTTATATGTATAACTTATAGCAAGTTTCTATTGATCAATTAATTTTTGAATTATCCCCTAAAAGCCATCCTAAACTGGTTGGCTGTTCATAAACCCGTTTTAAAGTATTCAAATCTCTGTGAGAAATCGGTGACGGGTTACGAACTTGAGAAAAATATAGTGCATCCGTTTGTAGCGGACTATGACCCCAAATTCCCAGCGCATGACCGAATTCATGGCGGGCTGCTGCAATGAGATACTCACCTGTTTGACTGGGACTTAGCAAGATGGTGAAGCGGTGAGATAAAACTTTCTTGCTGGTGTATAACTCGTAAGTTGTTTGTGCCGATCGCGCACGAGGTATATTACTACCAGGGGAAATTTGTAGAGGTGGCGCTTTTCGCGCGATCGTAATATCAGCAATTTCTGGCTGTTCGACTATTGTTAAAGGTAAATAAGTACTCCATTCTTGTACACCCTGCAAGACACCATTAACCCATGCTTGAGCCTGTTTTTCGCTGATGGCTTTTGGTGGTTCTACGTAAACTCGAACCGGAAATTGCGACCAGACTAAATAACCTACTTGGGTTGTTGTGACTTGAAAAAAGTAGTCACCACTGTTAGTGTTATCTTGCCACTGTTCAAGTGTGGGCGGTAAGGGATGGGATTTTGGGGGAGATGTGGAGGTGGGGAGAGAAATTATTAAGTTTGAAGATACATATTTTGCTGTTATTGTAAACCCGTTGCTCGACTGGAGGTTAATAAAAATCATTAACAGCCCTGTGCCAATAAACAAGGCAAGAGCTGTAATTAACCGCCGTGAAACTAAATTTTTTAAGATGTTAAGTATCGGGTGTTGGGTTATTCTCCCCATTGACTTATCCTTATTTAGGCAGCCAACCAGCACTTAAAACTACTGTTAAACCCATAAAAATTACTGTCAATGCCCAAGTAATTCGGTTTAAGGTATTTTCTGCACTTTTGGTGCTGCTAAATAGCTGGGCTTGTCCGCCAATGGCTCCAATGCCATCACCTTTAGGGCTATGCAATAAAACTAAGATAATTAAACCAGTGGCGGAAAATGCCCAAATGCCTTGCACGATATTAGTAACTGTCATGGTAGCAATCTCATTTATAAAAAGTTTCAAAAAACAAAAGTCAGGAGTCAGAATTCAGAATTCAAAAGTTAGGAGTTCACTAAAAACTCCTAACTCAGCACGGGCTGAACGCCCCGCTACCGCTAACAGCACTATTTTACAGTCCTACTTGCACGGGGGTGCGAGTGCGTTGCAGTTCATATTCTGCTGTTTTCAGCAGCGATCGCCCCGTCATTTCTGGTGGCTGAGGTAGCTGTAAAATCTCTAGAATTGTAGGAGCAATATCGGATAGCTTGCCATCGCTTCGCAATTCGACATTTGTACCATATCCAGGGATTTTGACTTTCTCTCCTTCCACCAAGATGAAGGGGACTGGATTAGTGGTATGAGCCGTCCAGGGATTACCCCCATCATCTAGCATATACTCAGCGTTGCCATGATCGGCAGTAATAATTGTTGTCCCGCCGGCTTTGATAACGCTTTCTAACAAACGCCCCAAACAGCGATCAACTGTTTCAATGGCTGTGATGGTAGCCTCGATTTGACCAGTATGCCCTACCATGTCTGGGTTAGCATAGTTAATCACAACTAGAGAATATGTACCCTTTTGAATCGCAGCGATCGCAACATCTGTAACTGCTACTGCTGACATCGCTGGGGCGTGATCGTAAGTCGCTACCATTGGGCTGCTTACTAGTTCTCGATCTTCTCCAGCAAAAGGTTCCTCCAGACCCCCATTAAAGAAATAGGTGACGTGGGCGTATTTTTCGGTTTCGGCGGTGCGGAACTGATTCAGACTGTGATTGGCTATGACTTCTCCC
>JBGTMK010001001.1:0-9256 GCA_041743605.1 Nostoc sp. | reverse complement strand
CCATGTAAATGTGACTATGCCAATTATAAAGATGACATTCACTGAAGGATGTTTATACTGTGTTACGAAAGTCACTATTAAAATACTCAGGGTTGAAATATTAACTAAGTAGTTGAAATATTGAAAGCCTAGCTGTGGATTTAAATAGCTATTGATTCAATCAAAAGTTTAACAGCCGATTAAGTTCAGTAATACTGTATCCAATAAAACCATTACAGTTAATTTCTAAAAAAAAATGTAATGGAACCTTCAACCATGTTAGTTCATCGTAAATCACGGGAACAATAGCAACAGTTGAATAGCTGACCGTAATCTAAGCTGACCGAAATCTATTGTTACCTGGAGCCATTGAGACGATCTTTATGCCAGCAACATCTTTTTATGCAGATGCCCCCTACAACACCAAAAAGTCCCGCCAGGCTTTGGACTCGGATCTCACGGTTGATGACAGTGAGTTATCGGTAGATGATTTACAGGAGCTAGAGATGGCTTCTGTTGACAACGCTAACTTTGCTGCTAACACTAACCGCCGGAGTACAGACCTAGTACGTTTGTATCTTCAAGAAATTGGTCGGGTTCGCTTGTTAGGGCGGGATGAAGAGGTTTCAGAAGCTCAAAAAGTCCAACGCTACTTGCGGATGCGGATAGTACTTGCTAATGCCGCCAAGCAAGGAGATGAAGTGATTACGCCCTATCTCCGGTTAATTGAAGTTCAAGAACGTCTGACCTCTGAACTCGGACATCGCCCGTCTTTAGAAAGGTGGGCTGCTACTGCTGAAATAGTTTTAGCCGATCTCAGACCGACTTTGGCAGATGGCAAACGTCGATGGGCTGAAATCGCCAAGTTGACAGTAGAAGAGTTGGATCAAATTCAGTCCCAAGGACTCCAAGCAAAAGAACACATGATTAAGGCTAATCTTCGCCTAGTTGTGTCTGTTGCCAAGAAGTATCAAAATCGCGGTTTGGAATTGTTGGATTTAGTCCAAGAAGGCACATTAGGTTTGGAGCGAGCTGTAGAAAAATTTGACCCCACTAAGGGTTATCGCTTCAGTACCTATGCTTACTGGTGGATTCGTCAGGGAATTACCCGAGCGATCGCTACTTCTAGTCGCACGATCCGCCTACCGGTTCATATTACCGAAAAGTTAAACAAAATCAAAAAGGCTCAACGCAAAATTGCTCAAGAAAAAGGTCGCACTCCGACTCTAGAGGATTTAGCAACTGAGTTAGAAATGACACCAACCCAAGTCCGAGAAGTTTTGTTGCGGGTTCCTCGCTCCGTTTCTTTGGAAACTAAAGTAGGCAAAGATAAAGACACTGAGTTAGGTGAATTACTCGAAACTGACAGTGTAACTCCAGAAGAGATGTTAATGCGAGAATCTTTACAAAGAGATTTGCATCATCTTCTATCAGATTTGACTAGCCGGGAACGTGATGTCATCTTGATGCGGTTTGGTTTGGCAGATGGTCATCCTTACTCTTTAGCAGAAATTGGCCGCGCTCTCGACTTATCCCGCGAACGAGTCCGACAAATAGAATCGAAGGCTTTGCAAAAGCTACGCCAACCCAAACGCCGCAACCTGATCCGCGACTATTTGGAGTCTCTAAGTTAGTCATTTGTCATTAGTCATTTGTCATTAGAAAACTACACTTGACAAATGACTAGGGACAAAAGACTGATTTGATCCCCAGCTTAAAAGCCTTTTAGAAGCTTGTAGCAAATAATTTGCATTTAATGGTAAAAAATTTCCCCAGAACTTTGCTCAGATATATCGAAGGTGGGGATCAAATAAGCAATTTAAAATTCACTCGTTCAAAATTCAAATTCAAGGGATGCAATCGTTACAAGTATCCTAACTATTAGCTGTATGCAAATTAAATGTGCTACAGCTTATTGTTTTAATTTTGATCAAGATTTGATGAATTGTTCTTAAATATTTAGTAAGAATTCTCAATAGGCAATGATTGTTGCAAATTGCTCCCAAGATTTGTTATATTCTCAACTAATGAGCTTTGTTGAGAAATATTAGTATGACTGTCTACACAACTACTTCACTGAAGGCAGAACTGAACGAACGAGGCTGGCGTTTAACTCCCCAGCGCGAAACAATTTTACACATTTTTCAAGAACTTCCACAAGGTGAACATCTAAGTGCGGAGGATCTTTATCATCGGCTAGAAACTGATGGTGAAGGGATCAGCCTGTCAACTATTTATCGGACTTTGAAGTTGATGGCAAGGATGGGAATTTTACGGGAACTCGAACTGGGCGAGGGACATAAACATTATGAGATCAACCAGCCCTATCCCCATCACCACCATCACTTAATTTGTGTTAGATGCAACTCGACTATTGAGTTTAAAAATGACTCAATTTTAAAAATTGGGTCGAAAACTGCTCAAAAAGAAGGTTTTCACCTACTTGACTGTCAAATGACCATCCATGCAGTGTGTCCCAAGTGCCAACGGGCGCTAATGCCGCTTTAGCACTTGGGTGTATAAAAAACAAAACTACTCAAATTAACCAAATAAATGGAATTTTGAGCAGTTTTTAAATTGCTGTTACTGGAGGTAAGCAACCAGTTGGAAAGTGATACTAACAACACCAAAGCGGATGTTAAAAGCGTCCGCTCTTAAGATCCTTGAGACTGATGCCGTAAAACTCCTGGGCTTGTTTAATCGCTTTTTTGGTGTCATCTGCCATCACACCGTTCAGCTTACCTTTATAGAAACCCCGCTCCCGTAGACGCGTTTGGATTTCTAGGGTATTAAATTCGCTTTTGCTAGCAGTATTAACTGAGCTATATAACTTAGCTCGAGTAGTTGGGCCAGCAACGCCACTTGCTGCCAAGTAATTAGCTGCTTGGAATCTCCTTACAGCATCGGCAGTGTAGGGGCCATAGTAGCCATTTGGCTCTCCCTCTAAATATCCTGCTTGGATTAATTGTTCTTGAACAATTCTGACTGGCTCACCGCGATCGCCTATCTGAAGTTTATCTCGATTGACTACCTTTTTGGGAGCCTCTTCTCCACCACCGATGCCAACTCCCGGCAATTTACCTAATGTTGCTGGGCCAACAACACCGTCAACACTTAATTTGTAAGCATCTTGGAACCGCTTGACAGCTTCTTCGGTAATTGGGCCAAATATGCCTGTGGCGTTCCCGTAATAAAAACCTGCGACTCTTAAGCGTTCTTGCAAAGCTCTGACATTTTCACCTTCATCCCCTTTAACAAGGTAGTTAGAATTACGGCGCTTGTTGGTGGCTGAACTTGCTGAACTAGTAGTGCTGGGCTTTGTGGCTTGTGTACTTACAGCTTGTGTACTTACAACAGTAGCTTTTTTAGCTTGTGTAGTCGTAGTACTGGGCTTTTTCGCTTGCCAACTTTCTAATTTTTGCAGGGTGCTTGCTCCAACAATGCCGTCCACTGGTAAACCGGCAGCTTTTTGGAATCGTCGCACAGCTTCTTGTGTGGATACGTCATATACTTGGGTAACAGAAGCTTGGTAAAAACCTGCTGTTTTCAACTTTTGTTGTAGATTTCTGACAGAAGGGCCTTGATCGCCTTTTTGCAGTGCCATGACGCTGCTCACAGCGCCAAGAATAGACAAGGACAGAGCAAGGGGCAACATATACTTCCAAGCCCTACCAGAAAGCCGTTTCCAGTCTGGCGCAGCTGCTTTGTTAAACAAAGAACTGAGGGATACCAATTCACTGGGTGTGCTGTCTTCGTAGGCGAAAGCTAGGTGCAAATACGCAAGATTTTCCATATTTGTTTCCTACACCATTGATTTTTCTTCGATAACTGCTTCAGCTTGATGTACTAGGTTCCTCAAAGCTTCTAATGTTCCTATATTTACATCCTCCCACAAATTGCGCTTGTGTGCTTCTAATAATTTTTCAGCAATATCACGCAGTGCATAAGGGTTCTTTTCCTGAATGAATTCTGACACAACTGGATCGAGCAAGTAAGCCTCTACTATGCCTTGATACATATAATCTTCGACACATTTTGCGGTTGCATCATAGGCGAATAAAAAATCTACCGTCGCCGCCATTTCAAAAGCACCCTTGTAACCGTGGCGCATAACTCCTGCAATCCACTTGGGATTGACTACGCGAGAACGATACACCCGTGCAATTTCTTCTTTCAGTTGGCGGACGCGTGGTTGGGCGGGTATGGAATTATCACCAAAATAAGTTTGGGGGTTTTTTCCCTGTAGAGAACGCACCGCTGCGGTTAAGCCACCCTGAAATTGGTAATAATCATCAGAATCGAGTAGGTCGTGTTCACGGTTATCTTGATTGTGCAGCACAACTTGCATTTGCGCCAAGCGTTGCTTGAAGGCTTCGGGAGACGGGAGTGGGGAGTTAGGAGTTAGGAGTGAGGAGTTAGGAGTAGGAATTGGGGATTGGGAGTTAGGAAGAATTTCTCCCCCTCTGCTCCCCTGCTCCCCTGCCAAGTTTCCTGAAGAATAGGCGTAAGAACTCCAGTTGATGTAGGCGCGGGCTAAATCTTCGTCATCTGTCCAGTTTTGCGATTCAATTAAACCTTGAAGTCCGGCGCCGTAAGCACCTGGGCGAGAACCAAAGATGCGATAGCGCGATCGCACCGCAGCTTGTTCTAAAGTTAATCCTTGTTGAGTCCACAAATCAGTTTCTTGGCGAACTGCATCGGCTAGAGGATTTTGTTCTGGCGGTTCATCCAAGTCTGCTACTGCTGATACTGCTTGATCGAATAAGTCAATTAAGTTGGGAAAAGCATCGCGGAAGAATCCCGAAATTCGCAAGGTGACATCTACACGGGGACGCCCCAAAATCGCTAGGGGCAAAATTTCAAAATCTACTACTCGCCGTGCTGCACCATCCCAGACAGGTTGGACTCCGAGTAAAGCTAAGGCTTCAGCTATATCATCACCGCCTGTTCGCATGGTGGCTGTTCCCCACAATGATAAACCTAGTGTTTTGGGATATTCACCATGTTCTTGAGTGTAATATTCTACGAGGGTTTCAGCGGCTTTTCTACCGATATCCCAAGCTGTTTCTGTGGGAATGGCGCGAATATCTACAGAATAAAAGTTTTTCCCTGTTGGTAGAACTTCTGGGCGTCCGCGCGTGGGTGCGCCAGATGGAGCGCTGGGGACGTAACCACCATCTAGTCCGTGTAATAAATGGGTGATTTCTTCGGAGGTTTTTTGTAAGGCGGGAAGGAGGCGATCGCGTATCCAGGTAGAGACACTATTCATTGCGTCTCCTCCCCCAGCACAGACGCGATGAATCGCGTCTCTACAAGAATTCTGAATTCTGAATTCTGAGTCCTGATTTATTATTTGTTCTACTAGAAGGGCGGCGTGTTCTTCTAGGACTTCGACGATATCACCGAGGGTACGGCATTCTGCGCCATTGACTATTGAGTATTCACCGCTAGTCATTGACAAATCGGCTGTGAGGGGATCGAAGTCTAGACCCCAATCTTGAGCTATGGCACGGGTAATACCTGAAGAATGGCGATTGGGTATGCGAGCGATCGCTACTATTAAATCTCGCAGCTGTCTTCCTTGGGGACATTGCCCAAAAATGTGCAACCCATCGCGGATTTGGGCTTCTTTTAATTCACAAAGATAGCCACCGATGGAATTCAAAATTAAAGATTCAGAATTAAAAATTTCTGTTTCATTTTGGATTCCTAAATCTAGATGGAGATTTTCTTTGATCACCAGTTCGTGGATGCGATCGCGAATTACTGGCAAACGCGAAGGATCTAAACTGTCGGCTTCATAATACTCATCAATTAAATTTTCCAACTGTTGCAAAGAACCGTAGAGTTCCGCGCGAGTCATGGGCGGCGTGAGGTGATCTATAATCACCGCTTGAGCGCGACGTTTGGCTTGGGAACCTTCGCCAGGATCATTGACAATAAACGGGTACAGGTGGGGAAGTGCGCCAAAAGCTACTTCTGGATAACAATTACTCGATAAAGCCACACTTTTACCCGGTAGCCATTCTAGATTTCCGTGTTTCCCTACATGAACTACAGCATCAGCACCAAAAGTTTCTCTTACCCAATAGTAGAAAGCTAAATAAGCATGAGTTGGTTCTAAATCCGGCGCATGATAATTCAAGCTGGGGTCATTATCATAACCTCTTGCTGGCTGAATTCCCACGAAGACGTTGCCGAGTTGAATTCCAGAAATGGGGATTGGGCATTGGGCATTGGGCATTGGGTTACTAATAAACTCTTCCCCATGCCCCATTCCCCACCTTTCACTAATACCTTGCTGAACTGCTGGCGGTAATGAAGCGAAATATTCTTGATATTCTTCCCAAGAAACACTTTGGTGTACCGGAAGCGATTCTCTACCTTCTGGATCGTTGGTTACGCCATCTGTCAGCCGTTGAATCAACTCGTCTCCTTGAGCAGGTGGATTTTCTACTTGATAACCAGCCAGATGCAAAGCTTGCAGGATTTCGACACAACTAGCTGGGGTGTCCAGTCCTACACCATTGGCGAGGCGGCCATTGCGGTTGGGGTAGTTTGCCAGAATTAGGGCGATTCGCCGTTCTTGGGGTGGTTTGGAACGTAGACGCGCCCAATTTGCTGCTAGTTTAGCAACGAACTCGATGCGATCGCTCACTGGTTCATAAATTACTACATCTGTCTCTAAATGGGGATTACGAGTTTGTAATGCTTTAAAAGACACAGCACGAGTAATAATTCGCCCATCTACTTCTGGTAGCGCCACATTCATCCCCATATCGCGGGGAGAAAGCCCTTGAAACTGTGACTCCCATTCCTCAATTGATCCGCCACTGAGGATTACCTGCAACACAGGCACATCTAATTTTTGCCAAAGTTCAGTTTGGGGTGTTTCGCTTTCCAACCGTGCTAGAGAAAAACTGGTGGTATTTAGCAGTACAGCGATTGATTCAGCTTCTTTGGGTTGAAAAAATTCACTCAACTCAACTTGCACATCTGGTTCACGCAATGAAGAAACAAATACTGGCACTGGTTGTAAATTTTTCTGTACCAAAGCTTCGCATAAAGCATCAATTACTTTAGTATTTCCCGCTAAATAATGAGCGCGGTAGAAAAGGATGCCGATTTTTGGTATTGGGCATTGGAAGCCTTGAGGTTCAAAGGTGGATGAACGAAGTTCTAACTCTCCCTTGCTCCTCTGCCCCTCTGCTCCCCTGCTCCCCCACTCCCCACTCCCCACTCCCCACTCCCCACTCTCCACTCCCCACTCATACAATCCCACGCGCGGAATCGGCTGAGGTGGTGCAGGATTATATGCAGTTAGTAAGCAACTATCGGAGATAAATTGCAGAGCATTAACGAAATTTTCCACGCCGCCTTCGCTAAAATACTGCCATATCTGGTTAACAATACCCAAAGGCACAGTAGACAGGGAAATTAAATCAGGATCAAAAGCGTCATCCCCTGGCATTACAATGAGAGTCTTACCATTATTTTGCACAATTTCTTGCACTACTTCTAAGCCATAACTCCAGTAGGAGCGTCCTCCTAACAGGCGCAAAATAATTACTTGGGCAAGTTCCAAAACTTGCTCTCCATAAGTGTCTATACTTAATTGTTGCTGCAACTGCAACAGGTTAGCGACTCTTAATGCAGGAAAATTTGCGGGTAATTTCGGAACCGAAGCTGCCAAAGTTTGAATGTCGGTATCAGCGGCCGTAATCAACACGAAAGGCGCTGGAGTTTGTTCTAAAAAAATTAAACCTTCTGACTGATTCCATCCACCCGATGTGCTACTTATACGATGCATAATCCTGTCTTACCGTTTTAAACTGTTGGTTAGTACATAATCAAAACAAACTTTTTTCCCTGGATTCAGCCCCCTCTTACCAAAATGATTGAAAATGCTTAGTTCTCCTGATTTGAGCTTTTCTCGAACCTTGCCTATTGTTGTATTTAATCAGCTTGGGGAGTTGTTAGAACAGATGGCTCAAACGGTGGGAAGTGCCGCTTTGATACTGACAGAAGCCGCGTTGGTGCGGATTTACATACCTGTGAAGTGGCAAAGGCAAAGGTTTACATTAGTGGTTTCTGAGCAGTTTAGTGCGCTTTTAGTAGGAAACTTTGAGGAGGAGCAGGGGAGCAGGGGAGCAGAGGAGCAGGAAATTCACTCCCCACTCAGCACTCAGCACTCAGCACGGCCTAAACGCCCCGCTACCGCTAACAGCAGTCAGCACTCACTTAATGCTCAGTTGACGTTTAATTTAGAGGCGATCGCAACATTTGTCTACGAATTGAGAGATTTGTTTGAGTGCGATTCTTATACTCACCAAAATCTCGAACGTTATCAGCAAATTATTAGACCTAATGATGCCACGCTCCAAAGTCAATTTACGCTGTTGTTGTTAGAATATCTCCTAACTCAGCCAAACCAGGAAATAATAGCACCTCCCAGCCCAATCGCGCCGGCAGTTTATATCTGTCAGCCAGTAGAAGATGCTTTAAAAAAACAGATTTCCCAAGAACGATTGTTAAATCAGGTAACAACACAGATCCGCAAGAGCCTAGATTTGCCAGTGATTATGGCAACGGCAATTACACAGGTGCGTGAGTTTCTGGAATTAGACAGATTAGTAATTTATAAGTTTGAAGTTTCTAAAGTCAAGACTCAACAATACCAGTCTTCTACAGACGAGGTAAATGGGAAACGCTCAACTTCTATCTCAGTAAATAATCAACCCATACTAGAAGATTACCAACAGTATGGGGGTTATATTGTCTATGAAGCCCGTGCTACAGATGCTATTAGCTCGGTATTGAATTACACAGAGCAAAATTGCTTCATCCGAACCTCTCAATGTTGGGAGAAGTATCGCCAAGGTTTTACCTTAGCGGTGGATGATATCGAAAAAACTTATGCTTTAGAAGAGTGTTTGTTGCGTTTTTTAAGGGAATGCCAAGTTAGGGCTAAGTTCGCTGCACCGATTATCTTTGAAGAAAAACTGTGGGGATTGTTGATTGCTCATCAGTGCAATGAGCCACATCAGTGGAATGATAGCGAAAAAAACTTGCTAATTGCGATCGCAGAACAATTAGCGATCGCAATTCACCAAGCTGAGTTAATGCAAACCCTCACCCAAGAAAAACAAAATCTCGAACAACGAGTTATTGAGCGCACAATGGCTCTGCGTGATGCTCTCCTCGCCGCTGAAGCTGCTAGCCGGATCAGAAGTGAGTTTCTCGCTACTATCAGTCATGAATTGCTCACGCCTTTAAC
>JBGTMK010001000.1:0-3354 GCA_041743605.1 Nostoc sp. | reverse complement strand
ATATCTTTGTGGAGTTGAAACTGATAGCTGTATTTTCAAGACAGCAATTGACTCTTTTGAGCGCGGTATTGAACCAGTAATTATCGAGGATGCTTGCTTTAGTGCTGGTGGTCAGCAAGCGCATGATGCAGGTATTTTCTTGCTCAAACGTAATATCGGAAAAAACCAAATTCAGATGAGTGATGAGGTGATTGAGAAGATGTCATAATCAATCACAATTGGATCATCTTGACAACTGCCGTAAGTTTGTTCAAAAAATCCTGCTGGCCATCCCAATTCTTCTGGTGTTTTTGGGGGTGCTGATGGTTCTAGCTGTTGATAGGTTACTGTCACTTCTATTTCTTTGTCCCTTATCCCCACAGGGATTTCTAAATTTAAGATCCCATTAGACCCTACGTGAGAACGCAATTTGATACTTTGCATTACTGTTTTCTCCTACTTGCCGATTCATTCATTGGAATTATCTAGCACATCATTAAGTTAAGGGCTGGACTGGTAAATTTGCATCAATCTCAATCAAAGTAACTTTGGCATTTTCGACTACTGTATTTCCCATTAAGGTGTCCTGCATAGCTTCAAATTTAGACTCTGCTCTCCCAATCCGTTCATAATGTAAAATCACATGATAATGCTTTTGTATTACTTCTCCTGACTCAGAACACTCTACTGCAAGCCAATCTTGGTTTTGGCCCTCTTCGGCAATCTGACGATATTTACTGGCTAACTGCTCTAATGCAATAGCTATAGCGTGTTCTTTGGTTTGACCACAGCAACAAATTTCATCTGTGGGCTGGTCAACAGAAGACGAGAGTATACAAATATACTGTTTATTCTCGTCAGCTTCCACATTAATCGTAATTGTTTCGGTAATTAAACTCATACTTAATTTATTAAGAAAGCAATGAACCTTAAACTTTAATGCTAATGCAATATTTTATTTTAAATACCCAATATCATAATTCCCAGGATATGGCAATATTTGGGATGATTAACTATATATCGCGTGCGAGTAGCATTGGAACAAAAATGTACGCTAACGACTGATTCCTGTGATAACGATAAAATTTTTACCTTCTTCAATGCCTCTTTCTGACCGATAATTCAGGCTTTGAGCGTATTTTTCCTGTGATAAGAATCTTTATCACAGGAATAGACAGATTTTACTGCCAAGACTCAAACTCAGTGACAGCAAGCATCTTGGGCTTAACGTACATTCCTGTTCCATTGCTACTCGCACGCGATATAGGGATTTTAGCAGGGTTAGTAATTTGAGGGGTCAAGAGAGCGATCGCTCTTGGTTTTCCTCTGTACAAGACCCTACTCGCGTTCGCTTGAAAAATTTGATGGCACGGTGATACCCAATTTCTTAATTTCCTCGCTTGATTGGGGTGGGCGCGCGTAGCTTGCCGCCGTAGGCAGTAAACATCGCCTAACACCTAAAATACTGCTATGGTCAATCACTACCAAATTGCCTTATAGGAAAAGTTAGATTGAATATGAATGAGACTTTAGCAGCCACACTAGGGGAATTACAAGCACAAATATATTGGTTACATGATGCTGAGGAGTTTGCAGAATTGGCATCAGCAGCAGCTACTATATATATGAAACTTGGTTATACTCAACAGCAGTCCGAAACGGCAGGTAATTTAATTAGTCAGGCTTATCAATTATCTGATGATGCTGTTTTCGCCCAAGAAGCAGGCGATTTTGACAAAGAAATACAGTTTTATCATCAAGTTAAAGATAAATTAACCCAAGTAGAAACTATATTAGTTTATCAAACCAGTATCGCCATACATCAAATGAAATGGTGGCTGTATTTTCGTCATAAACAAAAATTACAAACTATTATTCACTTATTTTTACAACATTTTAAAGCGGTAGGGTTGATTAACCTACTTACTGCTCTTAAACTCACATATTTTATAATGGAAATAGTCAGAGTTCACAAATCGCGTGACATCGAAACCACCAAACATAATGCTATAAAATACTGGACAGAATTATTGAAAATCAAACCGCCACAATATCCTTATCTTGGTTAAATTACCTATTTTTCTAGTTTCGTATGATTAGCTGTAAAGACAAACGAAACTAGCCTTGAAGCTAAAACCAGCACTCCAGTTAAAATTTGTCGCAGATTTCAAGCAGGCGCAGATCCACCAAGCGCATTTCTGTAAGCATCAGCAGTTTCTGTGCCAAAACCACCAGCTTGGACATGACGGAGTAGCGATTGGATAATTGGCATAGCGATGCTCATCCCAAATAAAGCATTGAACCCTGCCACAACCACTGGTGCTGACAACACAACTGTAAATTCTGGAAATAACGCCAATACAGCCACTAAGACCAGAAAAACAATCGGTGTCGCAATGCCTGCTGCCTTTGCCGCTTCTACAATTAAATGTTTGTACTCTTCTACAGTAATATCACCCCGATAAAGATCCAAGGAATATGAAATCGCTGTGACTATAACTTGTGTGAGAATAGCGGTTCCTGTAGCAGTGATCCCCAACTTAGCAATTGTTCCAGAATTGCTGACAATAGAATCTACCGCATTGTAAACCCGAACATAAAACTGCTCCCCAACAGTCATTACTTCGGCTCCGCGACGCAGATTATCAGCGCCCACTTCCCATACAATGTTGTTAGCACCATTTGAGCCACCTTGAGAGCGTGGAATGATATGGCTCCCATGTTTATCGCTCAAGAATTCACGAATAGTCCTTTCATTTCCTCCTAGCTTTGATGTACCAGGAATTTTCTCAAAAAGCTTCATTACATCTGCATCAGACCGAGGTAAATCTCCAGTTCTCAAACCAGCACGATACCTCAATCTATATGCAATCTTGGGCATTTCTACGGCTAATTCCGCAGCTGTCTTAGGCAAGTTTTGTAATGCCTCTGCTATGGCAACACTCGAAGTTGTCACACCAATTGCAGTGCCTTCTAATGCTTTACCTACATTTTGTACAGCTTGAAAACCCTGCTGTGCTGTTGCAGGTAAATCAGTAAATGCATTAATACTTGAGGTAGTAATCTCTATAGTAGTATTTTTGATTCCATCAACAACCTCTTGTATCCCGTTTGCTGTATTAGTTGCTGCTTCTTGCACTTTATCTTTGAGCGTATCCGTCAAATTTCGTGCTTGGTTAATAAAATCCATATTCGAGTAATTTCTAATTTTAAGATGTTGTATTTAGTCCAGCTTCTTCCCTCAAAGCTAAAAACTACATCAGCATTAATCATGAACTTCCAGGGGAATATTTAAAGAGATACTAAGGAATTTATAGCTTTAGTCTCTGGTAAGTCAAAAGTGGAACTATAAAGTTAGTTTAGCTGTTTTGTTAA
>JBGTMK010000999.1:0-2663 GCA_041743605.1 Nostoc sp. | reverse complement strand
TTCCACCCTGGGGAGTGTAGTAAGTTTTTAATACCTGCGCTAAAGGTGTATCACCTTTGATGTTTTTTAAACGACGTTCTGCTGTGGTTTCTGGTTCGGGTGCTTCCCGTAACAAAGCTTCTAATAGAGGTCTAACACCATAATCTTGTTCTGCCACACCAAAGAAAACGGGCACTACTAAATCTGCCCCTAATTCCATTTTTAAATCTTTGAGAATTTCCTCTTGGGGTGGTTCAATGTCTTCTAAAAGTTCTTCGAGTAAATGGTCGTCAAAATTTGCTAAGGCTTCAAGCATTTCTGCCCGCGCTATATGTTCTTCTTCTTTTAAACTTTCGGGAAAGGGAATGGGGTCAGCAGGTGCGCCTGGATGATATTGATATGCCTGTTCGCTCACCATATCAATAAAGCCGGTGAGTTGTTCCCCGTTCATGATGGGATATTGATGTGCTACCAGGGGACGGCTAGATACTGCTTTCAGGGCGTGCAACGTTTCCAAAACGTGAATATTTGCCCGATCCATTTTGTTGACGAAGACGAGGTGAGGAATTTCCCAATCGTCCAGGAATTTAAATAGAGGGGCGAGGGTGAGGACTCGTTCGCGTATGGGTTCGCAAACTACAATTGCTGCATCGACTCCGATTAAAGCATTGTATGTTTCTTGGGCAAATTCTACGCTTCCCGGACAGTCAATAAAAGTGAAGCGAATGCCGTTATACTCAGTGCTAGCAGTGCTGACTTCTACACTGAAATGGCGATCGCGCGACTCAGCTGCACTATCTCCCACTGTATTGCTGTCTTTAACACTCCCTTTGCGAGAAATTGACCCTGTGACAAATAACAAGCTTTCTAGTAAAGTGGTTTTTCCACTTAAATAAGGCCCGACAATTGCAACATTCCGCGAACCCGATTTTACTTTTTCGTTCATAAAACCTCCCTTGCGGTAAGTTTTTCATAACCGCATGATTCCGTATATATGAAGGGTTAAAGAAGAATCCAGCTATTCTGAATGGGCTAAACGCCCCGCTATCGCTAACAGGATTCAGAATCAAGACAGTAGCGAGTCCGCAAGCGTCTTAAACTGATTTCTTCGTTCACCAGCCGTACAGACTTCATTTTGAATTCTGAATTCTGACTCCTGACTCCTGAATTCTATTTGATAAAAAAATGGTTCTCTGGAGTCAAAATTACCCCTTCTTTAATTTGTTATTATCCTCTCTTTAATCGAAAGTTAAAAAAATTGTAGCCTGTCGTAAGATTTAGCTTAAGAAAAGTTAACTATCACAAACTTTTATGCGGAATTAAAAACTTTTGTAAAAAACTTTTTATGAAGTAAATTTAACTGAAATTGTTGCGAGTCAGAAAATCAATGGAATTATCATTCTTTAAATATCGCATAGCCGGGTTAGTAAGTTTAACTTTGCTCTTTGTTAGTATTTCCTTTCCCTCTCTTGCTCTAGCTCCTCCCGTCGCCTTAAAGGTGGCACAATCTAATCCTAAAACTGCTGTAGACTGGTTAAACCAAGGATTACAGGCAATTCAGGCGGGAAGGGTACAAGATGCGATCGCAGCCTTTAAACAAGCAACCCAGTTAGATCCGGCATTAGCACCAGCGCACTATAATTTAGGGTTAGCGTTCCGACAAACGGGACAATTACAACCCTCTGCGGATGCATTTTATCGAGCGACGCAAGCCGATCCTAAGTTTGCTCCAGCTTTTGCAAATTTAGGTGGTGCGTTGTTAGAAGGGAATAATTTACAGTTAGCGAACGATTACTTGCAACGCGCCGTAGAACTTGATCCCAAACTAGGATTTGCCCACTATAACTTAGGGTTGGTACAAGAACAGCAACGAGATTGTGAACGAGCGATCGCATCTTTTAGAAAAGCCATAGAATATAGCAAAAATGCACCAGAGCCTCCTTATCATCTGGGGATGTGTTATCTCCAACAAGGCAAACTCGATCAAGCAAGAGATGCCTTTAATCAGGCAATAAAAATTAATCCGAAGTATCCAGAGGCTTACTACAATCTCGGCTCAATTTGGTTTCAGCAACGCAAATTACAAGAGGCGTTAGAGGCTTTTAGAAAATCAGCCGAAGCTAACTCTAACTATCCCAATGCTTATTATGGTGCTGGGTTAGTTTTTATGCAGTTACAGCAATATGGTGATGCAGTACAAGTATTGCAATTTGCTAGAGATTTATACAATGCTCAGGGTAATCCCCAATGGGCAAAAAATGCCGAGGAATTGTTACAACAGGCACAAAATTTAAATTACCAACCTCGCTGAGGCGCAACAGCTTAATATTGCATAACATAAAAGTATTGGGTTGACTCGCTGGTGTTGTCTGAACTAGTCCCGATTGGAATAAAACGTACATGCAAAAGCGCCCGAAGAGTCGATTTTTATTTAGCGATCGCTGGCTTGATCGGCACTCAATTGTTCGCAACATGGAAGCCTTTCAAGACTTAATTGTGATTGTTTTGTGTTTGGGTTTGTTCGCCGTCATGCTGATCCAATTGTGGGGGTTACTTATGGCTCTCATGCAGCCACTAGATTATAAATATGTGACTGCAAAAATACTATTTGTGTTGATTTTAGTCGAGTTATTCCGACTATTAATGGTCTATTTGCAAGAACATAGTATCTCTGTAGGAGTAGC
>JBGTMK010000998.1:0-7367 GCA_041743605.1 Nostoc sp. | reverse complement strand
TCCGCGATGATAATTTGTTTCGGCATTCAATTTCCTCAAAAATTGGCAGCACTTACAGGTTTGAGGTTTGTTGTATCAAGTCCGGTTAATTACTTTTAATTCAAAACTCCCTGCGTCTCCGCGTCAGTTTTCATTATTAGTATTTTCTCGGTTTGATATTATACTTTTGCTGCCCTCACAACCCTCAAAAGGCGCTACTGATAATAAAAATCGCAAATCTGAGCTTCTAAGTTAAATAGCTATTGGCGCTCTTAAGAGCGTTTCCACGGCTGATTATTCCAGAACATCTGCATATCGTTTAAGCAATTAAATCAACCATCCGTGGTTGATTTGTGATGCAATACCCTCAATTAAGAGAGTTCTGAGTTGAAAGTTCTAAATCCTGAGTGAGCATTTTAACTCAGGATGGATCATTTGATAGTAACCTACTGAATTCGTGGAGAAAAATAAACTATTTCTATTTTCCATTCCCCGGATTTATCTTAGGGTTATACTCAGCAGCGCCAGTTGCTACCCTGCCTTGAGCCGCTCTAGCCTAAGACAAGCCGCGCTTTGCGCGTCTGTGAAAGTCTACAAGTCGGCATAACCGACAGCAGTTGCTTTAACTCTAAAAAGTAATGCACTAGCTCTTGGGCACTACGTGGATTAGACATTCAGCAGTTGTTTCAAAAGCATGGATTTGGAGAAGCTAACCGAGCCTGCTGTTAGTTGCTGATTCACAAGGTAGCTATAGAGAGAGTGTGCATTCTTTAATCTGCTTTTTGTTTGTGTGGGATAAAATCCTAGAAGTTGCACTCTAATATCTTTGCTTTCGCCCCCTGAATACCAGGGTAGTGAACCAGCTAATTCAATGCAGCGCCAGAAAATTTCTCTTCAACCCATTCTAACGCAACCTTGCTAAAAATCAATTCATATTACCTGCGATGTTAGGACAACTACTAGCAAGTTGCCCTACAGGGATTATACCCCTAAAATTAGCCGATTGCGGTGGATGTGCAGGAGTTGAAATTCTACACTAGCCACTGTCTCTAGCATAAACAGGATTTGTTCAGGACGCAACAGCAAACCGTCCTGGCGATAGCTACCTAGATAACGGATCACAGATGACATAGATTCTGCTTTCCTATTGGAGGTTTCTACTAATTCCAGTTCAAATAAGCGATCGCGCAGATTTATTAACTGGCTCTTGCCTGATTTAGTTATTTGCTCGTACCAAAGTTCCTCTTTTGCTTTGATTGTATCAATCCAGTTTTGCCATTGTATGGGTGTTGTTTCTGCAAGTGCTGCTACAGTAATCAAATACTCTGCTGACTCTAGCAGTTGGGTAGCGGCACTAGCTTTTAAATCTATCTGCTCCACATTATATATAGGTATGTCTGTGGGCATTTCACGAGCCAACTGTTCTCGGAAAGTATCAATTTCCACTGGCACAGTTAACTCAAAATCTGCAATTTCACCGCTGCTAGTAGCCCCTAAAGCCAAAGCAGTTGCTAGAGAAATCCGCGGCATTGGATGAAATCCACCAGTGAAAGCGATTGGTAAGCCTGCTCGCCGCACAACTCGGTCAAACAGACGAATTAAATCTAAGTGGCTCATCAAAGCCATGTTACCCTGTTTACCAAACCAAAGTCGCAGTCTTTGCGCCTTTGTTGTGTTGGGGACAAACTCACCAGCGAATTGTGGGATAGCAGGTGATTCAATCACGATGTTATGCCCAAAGTCGGTGCCACAGACGCCACAGTGAGAACAACCTTCAAAGGAGCAATCGGGTACAATTGCAGCTTCTAAGGCGCGTTGCAAGTCTTCTTGGAGCCACTTTTTGTCAATCCCGGTATCAATATGATCCCAAGGAAGGGGAGTATCGAGGGAGTGGGGAGAGACGCGATTAATCGTGTCTGTACTAGGGAGTGAGGAGTTAGGAGTTAAGAATTGGTCATTTTCCGCATCTTTCGATCTCTTCTGCTCTTGGACATGAAACAAATTCCATTCGCCATTCTCTACTTGACGGTATTTCCAATCTAGATCGGCTTGGGCGATCGCAGACCCCCAAGCACTAAAAGCTTGATCTAAATTTTCATACCAGGAATCCATACCTGCTCCCAATTCCCAGGCACGGCGGACTACTTTGCTCAAATTGCGATCGCCTCGTCCCACAAAATCTTCCATTGCCGAAATGCGGACATCGGTAAAATTTACCTTCACTCCTTTTATTCGGCGGAATTCTTGCCGCAACAAGTTTTGTTTGCGCTTAAATTCAGTGGTAGAAACTGAGTGCCACTGGAATGGTGTATGCGGCTTAGGCGTAAAGTTAGAAATTGTCAGGTTAAAGTTCAGAGGTTTTCTGCCTTTGCCTCGGCATTCTCGCTGTAACCAGCTGACTGTTTCCGCAATGCCCAAAACATCAACATCCGTCTCACCCGGCAAGCCAATCATAAAATACAACTTTATTTTATCCCAGCCTTGCTCCCAAGCGGTTTTTACTCCCCGCAACAATTCTTCATTCGTCAAACCCTTATTTACGATGTCTCGCATCCGCTGAGTACCAGCTTCTGGAGCAAAAGTTAGTCCACCTTGGCGCATACCTCCAAGGATGTTGGCAATATTCTCATCAAATCTGTCTACCCGTTGGCTTGGTAGAGTCAGAGAAATGTTTTCATTTTTTAAGCGATTTTTGATTTCCATCCCCACTGCTGGTAGGGACAAATAATCAGAACAACTCAGAGATAGTAGAGAAAACTCATTGTAACCAGTTGCTCGCATACCCTGTTCAATTGCTTCTACAACCTTATCGGGTTCTACATCCCGTGCTGGTCGAGTCAGCATTCCTGGTTGACAGAAGCGACAGCCACGAGTGCAACCACGTCGAATCTCAATGGTTAAACGGTCATGCACCGTTTCTACATAAGGAACTAAACCAATGGAATATGCTGGTATGGGAGTTGCTACCCTTCGCAAAATTCGCTTCGGCACATCTAGGCGATGAGGATGAACTGAACCATCTTCTGCCATGTCGTAAAACTGAGGCACATATACGCCTGGTATCTGTGCCAAATCCAGTAACAGATGTTCTCGACTTAATCCTGCTTGTTTGCCTTCTTCCAATACCAAACCAATTTCTGGCAGTAGTTCCTCTCCATCTCCAAGGGCGATAAAGTCGAAAAAGTCAGCGTAAGGCTCAGGATTCGATGTCGCTGTTTGCCCACCAGCGAAAATCAACGGAAATGGGGACTGGGTATCGGGAAATTCTCCCCTGTCCTCTTGCCCCTCTGCCTTTCTGCTCTCCTGCCTTTCTCTCCACGTCAAGGGAATTCCAGCCAAATTCAACATTTCGAGGATATTAGTTGCACCCAGTTCGTAACTGAGGCTAAAGCCTAAAATGTCAAACTCTGTGAGCGATCGCTTTGACTCTACCGCAAACAATGGCGTATTAGTTTCGCGTAGTTTGTCTGCCAGGTCTTTTCCTGGGAGGTAGGCGCGATCGCACAATTGACGAGGTTGGGCATTCAAAATGTTATAAAGGATGACGTGCCCTAGATTAGATGCACCGACTTCATACACTTCTGGGTAGGTTAAAACCCAATGTACTGCTGTCGTGTTCCAAGGTTTATGTACTGCTAACAGCTCGTTACCCAGGTAACGAGCTGGTTTTGAAATACCCGACGTTATTAATCTTTCAACTGCAACAACCACTGTGCTATCTTCTAGCTACCTTAATCACAGCTACTCAACCCAACCTTAGCATTGAATTAGGTCTTCTAACAGAGTTTATCATTGCAACTTACAACTCCTTTACATAAACTCCACTTATTGCTCGAACCTTTGTGATTTTACATAGAGTTATGTTTGGGTCAATTCGGCTTCACTGTCTAATATTTCAAATACCCTATCGAGTTGCGTAAGTTCAAAAATAATTCTAATTGTTGGAGCAACAGCGCAAAGTCGGCAACTCCGTCCTAAAGTCAGAGCCAGCTTATGCGTAGATAACAATGCCATCAAACCCGCGCTGTCTAATGATTCTACCGCTGCTAGATCTATTACCAAGATGGAAATACCATTTTCTGCCAACGCTGTGGTCATATCTCGTTCAAATTCCAAGGCGTTTGCAGCATTCAAACACCCTTGGGGGCGAATAACTGCAATCTTGGGATAGTTAAGCACTGCTTGCATAGTTACATCCTATTGAGAATTGTCGAAGCGTCAAGCTAAGGATTATTTGAACATAAACTCTATTTTGTTGCATCGACCATACGTCTTAGCTCTCTTTGCTGAATCTTTATTGGTTTAGTATGTCTGTTTAAAGATTGTTATAATTCCAGGGTAAAATGTGTTTATATATACTTTTTTTTTATTCCAGTTCAAAAACAATCAACTATAGACAGCCATAGAGCAGACAAATTATCAGTAACTATGCTGAGAAACCTTGCTATCGTCCATAACTAAAGCTAATTTAGCCAATTCTTAACGATAGGTTAAATCTCCCACTTTAGCGTTGCTGATGGTATACAGCAAAGTCATAGCGTCTTATCTATCTAACTAATTAAAATGTGATATATATCACTAGCAAGTTAGTATTTGGATCACTCTTTATACTGAGACTGATCTGGGATGATTAGTATCATAATTACAGTTGGGTTATTACTTATGAGAACTCAGTACGCTATTCGTAAATTGGTAGAAAAAGCTCTTGACATTAAAAAACTAACTCCTGAGATAGAAAATGAAATCAACTCAGAACTAACGGAACGGGGTTACATTTCTGATGTTGATTATGAAGCTCTAGAATTATTAATGGCAGAGATGGATGCTGGCAGAATCCAGTTGGTTCCTAGCCTAGGATATTAAAGGGAATAGGGAATAGGGAATAGGGAAGTTTCTTAATTATCAATACCCAATGACTCATGACTAATGACTAATAAGATGCTTGCCAAAGTTGATGAATAAACTGATTTAGTTGCTGCTTGGCGGCTGAGTCAGGTTCGATTTTTGGTTCTTTTGCTAAAACTTGGCTCAAGAAGCTAATTACTTCTGTATCTAATGCTGGCCGAAATAAATTGGCAGGCCAAACTAAGTCAGAGGCATCTCGCAAATCTGTAATTAGAGGCGATTCTTGAATGAAAGCGACCATTAATAAAGGACGCACCCAGCACAACTGGCGGGAAACTACAAATTGAATGACTTCTGCATACAGATTCTTGTCGCCATGTTCTAAAGACACAATTTGTCCTGGTTGAAGAAAGTCTAGGCTCATGTCCATCATTATGCAGTTTAGGCAGGGGCAAAGATTATTTTACAACTTGCACTAATCTTAAAAGTGAAAATGCGCTACGTTTAAGGAAAGCTTCTGTAAAATTAGGATAGCACTCTTACGGCAGTCATGTCTTAGACATCTGCTTTACAGGTGGCTATACAAAACTAATACGACCAATCCCTAGCAGCAGAAGGTTTTCCTAGCATAGTATCTGAGCAGAAATACTATAGAATAGGTAAATAACTGTTGAGCGATCGCAAAACAGAGACTTTGTTGTAGTGAAGTAACGAGAAAAGAGCAAAGAGCCGTGTCAGTTGAAACTATTGAAAAGCCTTCCACAACCCGCAAGCTCGCGCCTCGGTATCGCGTTTTGCTCCATAACGACGACTACAACTCGATGGAGCATGTTGTGCAGTCACTAATAGCCACTGTGCCAAGCCTTACCCAACCCCAAGCTGTGAGCATCATGATGGAAGCCCATACTAACGGGCTAGCTTTAGTCATTACTTGCGCCCTGGAACACGCTGAGTTTTATTGCGAAACATTGAAAAGTCACGGTCTAAGTAGCACGATTGAACCTGATGAATAGTCATTGGTCATTGGTCATTGGTCATTAGTCGAAGTATAAAATATTGGCTGGTGACTTACATTGGTATGAAAGAAAACCTTATCCGTTTAGCCGAACGCCCCGCCCCTATTAGGCTGGGGTTTTTTATTTTGACTTTATTGCTGCTATGGTTGCCATTGGCTGCACCAATATACTTACTAGTGCATGATTCAAACTTAGAAAGTATATTGACAATTGTATTACTATATGCAGTATTTATTTTTCTCCTGAAATTATGGGGCAAATATGTCTACCAACAGCCCCAAATTCTGCGGCATTATGGCTTAGAATTCACGCGGCAAAACGGTGTGGATTTACTACGTGGCTTGGCTCTAGGGATAATTAATATTCTGATACTTTTTGGGGTACAAGGTGTTTTGGGTTGGCTAGTGTGGCAACAACCGAAAGTTTTTTTGCTGAAAATAATTTTAGAGGGTTTACTTGTTGGCTTAGGTATTGGATTTGCTGAGGAATTGTTATTCCGAGGCTGGTTGCTAGATGAATTACAACGGGACTACAGTTCTCGTGTAGCATTATGGACAGATGCAACTGCCTTTGCTGCATTGCACTTTATTAAACCCTTGGAAGCAATTATTCATACACTGCCACAATTTCCAGCTTTAGTACTACTGGGGTTAACGCAAGTATGGGGAAAGCGTTGGCGGAGAGGACGCTTGGGTTTTCCAATTGGTTTGCATGGTGGTTTAGTTTGGGGTTACTACATTATTAATGTAGGTAAATTAGTGAAATATTCTGGCCAAGTTCCTGATTGGGTAACTGGTGTGAATAATAATCCTCTGCAAGGAGTGATGGGGGTGTTGTTAATGAGTGTACTAGCTTTGTGGATACGAGGGCGAACTGAACGATTGCCTCATATATGAAAATAAAAATAAAATTTTTAATTCTATCAGCTTTATTACTCATTATTCCACTAAGCTTCCTTTTTACTGGGTGTAAGAATGAAGACGAAAATAAGGCAATGGATGAAAAGATATCAAGACTTGAGAAAGAAGCAGAAAAGCTGTCTGTCAACACATTGAAAGCTTTGGCCGTATACCCTCTCGACCAGAATACATAAACGGTGTAGTAAAATGCCCCACTGAGACAACGAAAGTATATTAAAGATTTAACTGCTCATAAATCGCAAGTACGAATGTCACCAAATGGTATTAACAGTAAGTAATGACACAAAATTATTTACACATGAGTTTCTAGTCTGAATAAGGGTTTCATGTCTTAATTTTGTGTAATTAATTTTGTTTAACTACTTAGATAGTTGAATTTTGCTATCTCGACTAATCACTGGTACTCCCAGATATAAGGCTGTAGCAGCAATAAGCTTTGGTGGGGTGAGGTTATTGGGGTTTAGTAAGTAATCAAGAGGACATGATATTAAAGTGCTTATCCAAACCGGATTAAAATGTATTTGACATTCAAACAAATATAGCTGTGATGTTTTTCATAAAAATTGCCAAGGAGAAAAAACAATGATACAGCCAGTCATTTTAGAAA
>JBGTMK010000997.1:0-2519 GCA_041743605.1 Nostoc sp. | reverse complement strand
TCTTTACAAGATTACTTTAGTCCCTTTCAATCTTTAATAGATGAAGTAGTAAAAGTAGATGAATATTTTTATGCAACCGTCGGAGATATTAAAAATCTAGGGGATAACATTTTAAATTATCAGTCAAATTTATTTAACTTTGAAGAAACCGAGGTTATTTCTGAAACTTTTCTCGATTTTATGGTGACAAGTTATGATAAAAAAGCTAGATTAAAAGATGCTTTTATTCAATCTCAATTATTAGATTGGCAAATTCATAATTTTGATTTGAGTGAAAATGGTGTCTTTCTAGACAAGGGTATTGATTTAATATCTAACTATATATCCAAGCAACTCACCGATCAAAAAGCAGAAGTAACTTTTGTCTCTAAAGCACCTCTATCTACTGTTGAAAAAACCGGATTGATGGGACTGAATAATAACAATGTTAGGTTGACAAAAGAACTTCCTAACAACAACAGTATTGCTTATACCCAATTGCAGGATCTCCTCGCGCAGCATAAGTGGAAAGAAGCTGATATTGAAACCACTAAAGTAATGTTAAAAGTTATGGAAAAGAATTATTGGAATGAAGTTTATCAAGAAGATATTGATAATTTTTCTTGTCAAGAACTCCATACTATTGATCAACTTTGGGAACAATATAGTTATGGTTATTTCGGCTTCAGTATTCAACAAACTATCTGGAGCGAAATGGGTGGTCAAGTAGACTATGAAACAGAAAAGAGACTTGGCGATCGCCTTGGTTGGCGAAAAGAGGGAAACTGGCTAGACTATGAGCAATTAACTTTTAAATTGTCCCCGATGACACCGATGGGACACTTACCAGCCAAATGGTTACACTATGACCAAGATAGCCTTGACTTATCCCCAAAATCATCTACAGAACACCTTTCAATGGGAGCTTGGCGGGTAAAGTCTTGGTTAGTTTGGCAGATGCATTTATTTTTTTCTCGTACAAAAACTTGTAACGAATTTTTTCTATAACTTAATTGCACATTTATTGACAATAGCAAAAATTATAACTAAAAATAACCTTGAGCATAAATATGAGTAATAGTAAACATTCTGATGTAGAAATAGAAATTTTACTTTTGGGGAAATGGCGTTTTGATACCTATTCAGAAAAAATCACTATTGAATTTAAAGATGATATGACTTATGAACAAACTAGAGTTCAAATGCTTCTTTTCTCTAAACCTAAAGAACTAGTAACAGGTAATAAATTTACTGGTGTATGGTACGTAACTCAAAAGAAATTGTATTTAAATGTTAGAACAATGCCAAAATCTTTTTTTAATTTAAAGATACCGCTAGCTTTTAAGATTTCTCTTGCAGATATCATAGCTACTTTCGGTTCTGTGTTTATCCCAGAAAGTTATGAAGTTATTAGAATTAATAGTTCTAAGTTTTTTATCAAGGATAAAGAGCAATCAATTATTGGGACAAAATTAACAATTCAAAGTTCAAGATGACGCTCTCTACGAGATGCTCTTGCTAGTAGTCTGTCAAGTTTAAAGTAAGCAAGTTCGTAGTGTATCCCTCCCAGGAAGCAAGCTACACGTAGCATCTTGTAGAGAGGACTTTAGTAGGTAGGCGTAAATAAAGTTAACTGGTGAGGGTCGTCATTTGTCCTACCCTGCGGGTTCCCCGCGTTGTAGCAAGTGGCGTTGGAGGCTTTGCTCCACCCAACCTACGTCTAATCAACTATTTTAAACTTGCCACGCTACTACTTTTGCACTTTATTTAATCCACATTCCTTAGCCCTTTTTCAGGCTAAATTTAAATTTTTAGCACATCTTAGCTTTATTACAGTAATAATACTGTAGCAAACTAGATGATTTAAGTATATTTTTGTACTTAAGTTATAATATTAGTTTTTTCTCTCTACCTCAATCAAAAGAGATTCTAATTACCCATTCAATTTAGGCATGGAAGCGTATATTTAATATTCGCTTTCTATTTAGTGCTGTGTTTCTAAACTCTTAGATTCGAGTCAACACTTACAAGTTGCCAAATTTTATTTATTAACAATAATCAGGCTACAACTGCAAGAAAACAAAACTTCTAAAATCTCAACTAATTGTGCAAAGGAATTGTAAATGCCAACCAATACGTCGCCAATACTGGACAACACGGGTAATCCTACACTGAATGCCATTAGCCAAAATGTTGCCACCACTGATAACCCAGGCACTCTAGTTTCTGCCATCCTTGCCACAGGTGCAGATGGCGATCCAATTACTGATGCAGACACAGGTGCAGTGGAAGGGATTGCTGTCATTGCTGTAGATAATACCCACGGTATTTGGCAATACTCCATAGATAGCGGTAACACCTGGATTAATTTCGCTGTATCTGCTAATTCTGTGACATTGCTCAGAGATACAGAAAAAGTTCGTTTTATCCCCAATGCTGGCTACAACGGTACGGCTGAAATCACCTTTCGCGCTTGGGATGCTTCAGACGGCAACCCTAGTGGTACTACTGGCGTAGATCCAGGTGTGGGTGGCGACACA
>JBGTMK010000996.1:0-4303 GCA_041743605.1 Nostoc sp. | reverse complement strand
GAGATTGTCTAACTGCTTTAACACCCATTCCAAATTGAAAATACTACGATAAATCGGATTTTTAATTCTGAGATAGCCGTTGTACTTCTCGACTAATCCCGATAGTAAAAGCTCTGTCTGTTCTCGACTATCATCTGTAGGTACGGGAGATATTGGAGATAAAGGATGCCAAGAGTCGCTAATGTCTTCATTTTTTACGTCCTCTATTTCCTTTGCTTGCAATACCTGCTGATAAAGACCCAACAAGCGTCCTGCTTGTTGTTGGTTGAAAAGTAGGCGATCGCGAATAGTGCGGAGGTGTTCGGGTTCATCTTGTGATTCCCAATGTTGGATAATGTGCGATCGCACCAATTCTTCTACCCAATACGCTTCAGTTTTTGGGGATAAAATAATTTTTCGATCTGATGTCTTTAAAGCAGCTTGAAGAACTAACTGACAGAGTTTTTGAGTTAGAAACGGTTGTCCCCCTGTCCAGTAGATTACCTCTTGCAGCACTACTTCTGGTTGGCTGATTGCTCCCTGTAACCCATTTAGCAATGGGTTAGCTTCATCCAATCGAAAGCCGTATAACTCTATAGCCGTCCCAATGTTAAAAGGTGTCCGGCGTTTGTCAGCAATTAAGTCAGATGGACTGGCTACTCCAAACAATGCAAAGCCCAAGCCTTGGAAATTCGCGTCGTGTGCTTGCTGATTGTAGCAATGACGAATCCAAGCAAAAAAGTCATTGACCGGAAAATTTAAACTCAGTAAACTATCAATCTCATCAATGAAGATGAAAATGCCTTTGGTTTTGCCATCTCCTTCACAATCGCTCTTGACATTTGGCAGCAACACTTCTTCAACAAACTGGTGTAGCTTTTGTACAGGAGAAAGACCTGCTTGCATATCCCACCATTGCTTAAAGTTGACGTGTTCCGCCAGATTTAACGCGTAGAACATACTAACAATGATTCCTTTATACCATTGTGCTGATGTGGTATCCTCACTACCCAATTGAGTCACGTCTAAGTAAACACATTTATAGCCTTCTGACTTGAGACGACGACTTATTCGCTGTAGTAGGGATGATTTACCCATTTGGCGAGAGTTAAAGACATAGCAAAAATCACCACCTTTGAGACTGGTATAAAGTTTTTCGTCTGCCTGACGCACAACATAAGTGGGATCATCACTGTGGAGGCTACCGCCAACTTGGTATCTCATGATAAATAAAAATTGAGCTTTTTTCGGCTTTTTAAAGAGGGTTAGGAATTATCAAGGTTTTAGGTTTTCAAACCTTAAGTTTTGCTAATTTTAGATTGGATGTTGTATCAGGTCAGTCGGTCGGTTAAATTCCCAAAGACAATTTTGTTTTTGTCTCAACCATAGCTAACCTTGACCCGGAAAACATGGCAGATTACTTGAATAAGTACCAAAAGTCTGACAGGAAAACCATACTAATGAGAATTTGGACTACTACTGCTGTGCTAGCTTCTTTTTGGCTAATATCTGGAGTCATAAGTTCTGAGCCAATCAACGCTGCTGCTATTTTGGTACAAAATGCGATATCGTCTCCTGCGCCAACGAATGCACAACAGATTACTGTCACTAATACCGAGTTTGGGCTGAAGAGTGTTGACTCTAGAGGAAACGTTACCATTTTCCAGACAAAAAGAGTGCCACTTCAGGAAGGAAATGCCTATGGATGGCGAATTAAACTCAAAAACTACCAAGGTGAAGTGAAATGGCGCGAAGTCTTGCGTTTACCAAAACCTCCAGAAACTTGGGGTACAGATAGTGGTGAAGATTTCTCAATGTCAGCAGACGGAAAGACATCTGTGACACGGCGCACACAATCGGCTCCAGAGGGTGTGATTGAGAATTTTTGGACAATCACTCCTGGCGATCCAGTTGGTAAGCATAAAATAGAGGTCTATATTGATGACCGCTTGATCAGCACTTTCGAGTTTGAAATTATCCCAGTTAAGTAGATGTGAAAGATATTGGGTATTGGGTATTAAGAAAACTTTTCCCCATTTCCCAGTCCCCATTCCCCATTCCCATTCCCCTAAAACTGAGGAGTATCTTAGAGATAGAAGTTTGATTCTTGTTGGGTGGCGATCGTGAATACAGAGGAATTCCTGCGATTGATCGAAAAGCAGCGCCCATGTCCTCAGACATTGCCAAAAGGGCTGCAAGCAATGTGGTATGACAAGAAAGGTGATTGGAGTAAAGCTCATGAAATAGTTGCAAATGCCAGCGATGCCGATAGTGCCTGGGTTCATGCTTACCTGCACCGCAAAGAAGGCGATTTAAACAATGCCCATTTCTGGTATCTACGCAGTGGTCAGCCAGAATTTCCAGGAGAACTAAGCCAGGAATGGGAACAAATAACTTCTGTATTGCTAAAGAAGGTGAACGCGACGCATGAATGCTGAAGAATTAAAAAGGCGTTTTGCCGCAGGGGAAAGATATTTTCCAGCTGTCAACTTGAGTAGTAACAAGCTGATTGGAGCCTATTTGCCTGGAATTAATTTATGGGGAGCAGATTTGAGTGGAGCTAACCTAGCTAAAGCTAAACTCTGGGGAGCAGATTTGAGTGGAACTAATTTAGCCAAAGCAAACTTGACCAGAGCTAATTTGAGCGGTGTCAAACTGACTGAAGCAAATCTCCGCGGAGCAAAACTCAACTATGCCAAGTTGTATGGAGCGAATCTAACTGGCGCTTACTACGATGAAAGTACGCGGTTTTCTAGAGGTTTTGACCCCATCAGTAGAAATATGCGGAAGGTGTGAAGGGGATTAGGGAATGGGGAATGGAGACTGGGGACTGGGGAAAAGTTTTCTTAACGAACTTTGGGGGTTTAAGTCCTAACCTTTGAAGGGCAGCGCGTTTTGTGTCAGGATCTAAATCCTCGTCACAAAACGTAATTGCGTTAGCGGAGCGGGGCGTTAGCCCATTGCGAATTGGTTTAATACCCAATCCCCAGTCCCTAATCCCCAGTCCCTAGTCCCCAGTCGCCTTTAAATAACTGAATATATGTTTATTTGAGGCATCCGATATCAACATTTGTTCAAAGACTTTGGAAAGAGCTGTTTGAAAACGCTGACGATGCTTGATTTTGAAAAAAGGTCGAACTATTTCTGCGTAGGTGTAGCCCAACCTAGGCATCGCACCGTTGCTTTCTCTATTATCAATAACTCGAATTGCCCGCAGAGTCCCCAACTGGATTTCTTTTTTTACCATCAACTCAGAAATTCCAGTTGCACCTACACCATTTTCAATCGCTGCTTTTGCCATCTCTCCACTAGTGAACACTAAAATTACATTCAGTTCACTGAGATTAATTCCCCAATTTTGCAACGCTTCCTCAAACCTTTGCTGGGTTCCAGATTCCCGCACCCGCATCACCCAGGGAGTCTGAGTTAGTTGGCTTAAATCAACTTCTCCCCACTCAAACCAAGGGTGGTTTTGACCGACCACAATTTGCAAGCGATCGCTCCCCACTATTTCATACTCTAAAGTATTCTGAAGCGCTGGCTTTACATCTCCCTCTACCAAGCCTAAATCAAACTGTCCCATCGCTGTACCGACACAAATCGTTTCTGCATTGGCAAGGGTACAGTCAATCTGGATATCAGGGTATTGGTTCTTAAAGTCACTAATTTTACTTGGTAGCCAGTAGTTACCAATTGTCAGACTCGACCCTAATTTCAATTCACCCCGTTGCAGATTGTTCAATTCTCGCAATCCCCTTTCAGTTAAGGAAACTTGATCAAGAATTTTCTGCGCTTCTACTTGCAGTAATTTACCCGCTTCAGCAATCTCGATATGGCGACCAATCCGATGAAACAGTTTCACTCCGTATTCTTGCTCTAAATTGTGGATCGCTGCACTGACGGCAGGTTGTGTAATATAAAGCTCCTCTGCCGCGCGAGTAAAGTGTAAGTTGTGCGCCACAGCCAGAAAGATTTTTAGCTGCTCAAGCGTCATTCCTGCCATTTATCGTATCCCTACAACTGGGTGTCAAAATTTTAATCACTTTCATTTATCATTTTGACAAATAAAAGCATTTGATTCTATCGGTTAATTTGACTAAAGTATAAATCAACGCTTTCTACTTAGTCATTGGTCATTGGTCAGGATCTCGGTTTTGCTGCATTGATCATTGCTAGTGGAACGTTCGCGCAGCGTCTCTTAGAGAAGCAATCACAGAATCATTGCGATTACTTCACTCCGCTATCGCTACGTTCGTAATGACAAGTATTTAGTCGGACATGATATTATTACTTGCAGTTTTTCTGCAACATCAATTACAAATTA
>JBGTMK010000995.1:0-5188 GCA_041743605.1 Nostoc sp. | reverse complement strand
ACTTTGTAGTTGATATTACTATTTGTTGGGGGTCTGATGGCTATGCTTTTTTTCTGCTCGTCACTATAAACAAGATTAATCATTCATTTATTCGCGAGTGAGACTCGCGAACTATTTTCTTTTTGTCCAAAGTCCAATAGTGTAGAACGGGTCAAAAATTCGCTTTTTCACCTCTTCAGTCATTCCGGGGCCATTGTCACTAATACGAATCAACAGACGAGAGTTGTCTGCTGAGACTTTAGTGGAAATGTTGATAGTAGGTATTGGGCATGAGTTATTCCCTTTGTTTTCCTCATTCCTACTCCCTATTGCCAGGGCATCTATAGCATTACTGAAAATATTCATGAATACTTGATTCATTTGTCCGGCATAGCATTCTACCCGTGGGATGTCGCCATAGTCTTTGATTACCTCAATCCTGGGAAATTCAGCATTTCCTTTCAATCGATGTTGCAAAATCAACAAGGTGTTGTCAATACCTTCATGCAGATCAACGCGCTTATTTTCAGCTTCATCCAAGCGCGAGAAATTGCGTAAGGACAGTACTATTGAGCGGATGCGCTCGGTTCCTACTTGCATTGAGGTCATGATTTTTGGGAGGTCTTCTACCAAAAATTCAAAATCGATCGCTTCAATCGCAGCTTGGATTTCACTATGAGGATGGGGATGGTGTAGCTGGTAGAGACGTAAAATTTCTAGCAGTTGTTCGGTGTAGTCACTGGCGTGACACAGATTTCCGTAAATAAAGTTAACGGGGTTGTTGATTTCGTGGGCGATACCTGCTACCAACTGTCCTAAGCCGGACATTTTTTCGGTGTGAATTAATCTTGTCTGTGTTTCTTGAAGTTCGTGTAGGGCATGCTCTAATTGAGCAGCTTGATTTCTGGCTTCAATTTCAGCATTAGAGGTTTGTTCGTAGAGTTGTGCCTGTTGAATAGCGATCGCAGCTTGATCTCCTAGCTGTTGCAATAAATCAATTTCTGCATCTTGCCAATTTCTGGAAGCCCCACATTCATGAGCAATTAGTAAGCCCCATAGTTCCATACCAATATTAATTGGAACTATTAAGTTTGCTTGCACTTGCAGACTCTGCAAAAACTGTCGATGACAATCACTTAAAGAAGCCGCTGAAACGTTGTTAATTGCCCGTACCCTACCCTGAGAGTATAGACGCGTATACTCATCAGGAAAGCAGTCTGGTGGTGCATATACTCCCAAAACTGACTGCCAATTGCCATTCATTTCTTCGACAATCACTGATTTACTCTTCAATTGTAAAATCAGCACTCGATCTGAATTGATCAAAGGACGGACTTCCCGAACGATAGTTTGCAGGGTTGTCTGTAAGTCTAATGTGCTACGAATCTGCTCTGTAACTTGCTTGAGTACTTTGGTAAGCAGTAATGATTTTTCGAGTTCAGCGGTTTGCTCTTGCACCCGCAGTTTTAGGTTGGCATTCAGAGTTTGTACCTGTTTATACATTTGCTGCTGCTGAATTGCCATTGAGAAATGTTCGTATAAGGCTTGCGCTAATGATATGTCTTCCGGCTTCCACTCAGGTGCTTGCCCCTTTTTTTGCTCTCGCCAAACCTCAAAGGAAAACTGGGGTAATAGTTGCCGTCGATTTTGCTCACATCGTCCCGCCCACAAGATTTCGGTTTCAAATTCAGAGCGAAAGAGACTTAATACACCGATAAATTTTTTGCGGTAATGCAGGGGAATTATCATGAGTCCGCGAATTTGAGTAGAACGGAATGCTAAAGCCAAAACTCGCAAACGTTGTTCTTGATAAAGGTCAACGGTTGTCCAAATATTACCTTGTTTACACTCAGCCATCCAGTTTTGCCACGTGGGATGCTGTTCGATAATACTGTTATCTAACTCGTAGGGAAGTGTCGGTTGGTCGCCCCAGGTGTATAGTTCTTGACTGTTTGCAATATAAAGTCTGCCTCCTACTCCATTGAAGGCAGTAATAACTTCTTCTAGCGCTCCTTGTAATTGGATGGTCGGTAGTTTATGTAATAGTGTGGTAACTCGGTTAATAGTAGATTCCCGCTCTTGCTTGGTACGGGCTTCAGTAAATAGAGTACTTTGAGCGATCGCGATCGCTACCTGGTCAGCAACTTGCTGCAATAGTTTTAGTTCTCGCTTCAAAATCTCTCGCGGCTCACTCTGGTGAGATACCAATAGTCCCCACAATTTAGGCTTTGCCGATTGTTCTTGTAGGTGGGAATGTAAAATTGGCACTACCAACGAGGATTGTACGCCCATTGCCTTTAAATATTGAATATGGCATGGGTCTACTTGCCGATAGTAGATGTTAGTTTGCAAGCGTTTACCAGTTTTTTTTGACTGTAGAGGCGATAGCCCAATTTTCCCGTTTGCCACATCCACAATCGAACGTTGCCCCGCTAATAGAACCATCTCTCTAACTTCTTGGGGAATATCATCAACTGGGAAACGTAACCCCAACAAGGATGGCAAACGCTGCTCATGAATAGATTCAGCAATGACTTCACCGCTACCATCAGTATCAAAACGATATACCTTTACCCGATCTGCACCCAAAAATAAACGTACTTCGTTAACGGTAGTCGTTAATATCTCTTGGAGATCGAGCGATCGCCTGATCTGTTTTGTCATCCGGTGCAGTAAACTTCCTTGGTCTAAGCTTTGCTGCAACCCATTTGGTTGATCGGTAAATGTCATTGTTTATACACACTATGACTGGAGTATATTTTTTTTACAATTGCCTAATAAGATTTTTCAACTTAACTGCTTTGATTTTTATCCTATTTCACGAAATTCTTGTAATACTTTGCTAGTGGGCATACATCGGTTGCAAATATTTTGGAAATAGTATTAAAAGATATTTGAGAAGTATCAGATATTTTGTTTGCTCCCCATAGCGTTATAAAGTTATTGAGGAGAATATCAAACCATTTGCCAGATCACCAAATACTTTTTCAAACATCATCTCAAATCTAAAGTTGAGATAATCTTAATCATAGACATCTACTAATTTTATATTCCCAATCATCAAATTATTTCAGTGATATCACTTAAGTTAAAGTATTGATACTTGCTTTAAAATAAATTTTTTTATATTTTTTACCCATTAATTAAAATCCTGAATATTTTTTCAAACAAATAACTAAATTATTAGTGACTTTTGGCAATAATTTTTACTGGGGAATTTTACCATTCCCCGTTTAATTGCTGACTTTATATTGAATGTAACTATTTTGATTAAATTATTCGTAAATTACCGTTAAAGATAGTAAATTACGGATTTCTTCACGCACACTCATGAGGGTTTTACCGAGATGGTTTTGACCGGCTTTATTAGCACCACAACCCCAAAAAGAATCGGTTGGGGAGTTTTCAACTAAAATTTCATCGCCTGTCTTTAGAAGAACTTCTCTAATATCAGCATGAGTGAGAAACTTTTTGAGTACAGCTTCTCGCATAATTTGAGTTTTGATTAAATTCCAGTTTCGACGGAGTTGGCGAGTACTACATCTTCCCAAAGCAGCAGCTTCTTCTGGCGTGGCGGCAGCATGGATGAGGGGTATAATTGCCGCATCGGTGCTATCTACAAACTTTTGTGCTTGATAATAATGCTCAACTGTTGGCCAGTAAGTACCGTGGATGTGGATTCCGTGGAGGGAAAAGTTAGAAAAACAGCCATAAGGCTGCCAAACCTTATAAAAATAAATGGTCATTTGAAAATTGCTCTTTTATATATCCATTTCACTCTAGCTGAGTAGGTAAAGCGTTAACAAACTCCCTAGAGGTAAGGAATTTCCAAGTTTCGACCATTTGAAATCACAGCTATACAGCAATACGGTTCAGTTAAGCAAATTTATCTGTTGAGGGAGGTAGGGGGAGCAGGGGAGGCAGAGGAAGCAGGGGGGAGAGAAAAAAGCTTAACTGAACTGTATTGAGCTATACAGACAAAACCCACCTTTTCTAGAGAACGCTACGCGAACGTGGGCTTCAAATTCCTGGAGTCCGTGCAGGTAGAAAAAAGTTTGTATAGCCGCGATTTCTAATCGCCGGGTATATAAGACTCCTATTTGATTTTTTGATTTTTGAAAAAACTCAGTACACGTCTATTCCCTTCTTCCCTGTTCCCTACATACGCAAATAAGTTTAGAAATCATTATATTTGCTTTTATGTTCGCCGATTAACCAGAGTAGCGCTAGCTTGGTCAACAGGCATTAACACAACTTCATTAATATTGACATGGGGCGATCGCGTCACACAGAAAAATATCACATCAGCCACATCATCTGCTGTCAGGGGTGTCACTCCCTGATAGACTTTCTTGGCGCGTTCACTATCTCCGTGAAAGCGCACTTCGCTAAATTCTGTTTCTACCATACCAGGGTCAACGGAAGTTACACGTACTCGTGTACCCAACAAGTCTTGTTTTAAACCTTCAGAAATTGCTCTCACCGCAGCTTTCGTAGCACAGTAAACATTTCCACCGGGATAGGTTTGATGTCCGGCAATAGAACCTAAATTTACCAGATGACCGCGATCGCGACTCACCATTCCAGGAACGACATAGCGGGAAACGTAAAGTAAACCCTTAACGTTAGTATCAATCATGTCTTCCCAGTCTTGAAAGTTGGCTTCGTGCAACTTATCTAAACCGCGACTTAGACCAGCATTATTAATGAGAATGTCGATGTCAGACCAGGAAGGGGGTAGAGTAGAAATGGCAGATTCGACAGCGCTGCGATCGCGTACATCTAGCTGTAACAAATGAATTTCAGTACTAAAATCTTTATTGAGAGTATCTGCTAGTTGCTGCAAACGTTCTAGCCGTCGTGCTGCTAAAATAAGTTTTGCACCCGCACCAGCAAAGATTCTCGCACAAGCAGTACCAATACCACTACTTGCACCAGTGATCAAAATGATTTGATTTTGTAGGGAAGTCATTGTTAGTCAAAATTCAAGAGTCCAGTGTTAATTTAAATATAAAATTTAGCAATTTAGCAAATTACGAGTCCTATACTTGCTTCTTGGTGAGTTTAATCTTACCAACACAACTTATTGTATATCTGCTTTAATATGTGTGAAACGTGGGTTTAAAAACCGTTATACAGACGTTGAGTTGCAACGTCTGTATATCCAGATTCATCCTCTCGATTCAGGAATACCCAATTATTGTAAGTA
>JBGTMK010000994.1:0-6869 GCA_041743605.1 Nostoc sp. | reverse complement strand
ACAACGCAGATGATTTTGAGATACTGCTGCACTTTCATCACCATGTAAATCTTGCGGAGTTTTACCCAGGACTTGGGAAGCAGGTATACCAACTGCTAATTCGCACGATTTACTCCATCCTGTATACTCAAACTTACCATTATCCCGGATATCAATCACACAGATCAGACAACCAACACCTTCGTAAATACTACTGAGGAACTTTTCTCGCTCCTGGAGATGATTATATAATTGGGCATTTTCCAAAGAAATTGCGGCTTGAGTGCAGAGGAAATTTATAACAGAAAGGCGATCGCTAGTAAATACCCCTTGAGTCAGGTGATTTTCTAAGTAAAGAATCCCTACCAAACGCCCTTGATTAATAATCGGGGTAGATAATACACTCTGGGGTTGTATTCGGTGCATATATTCCCCAATTAAGCCAATAATATCTGTTTTGCAATTGTCTATAACGACTGTTTGCTTGGTATTTTTGACATAATTGATAATATTTACAGGAATATCTTGACAAGTATCTAGTGATTGTAGGTCAAGAATGGTTTGTATTTCCTGATGATTAATCGAGGTAATTGCCCTAACTTGCCAAGTATCATTTTGGGGAAGAATGAGTGCAACTTTTTTCGCGCCGGAGTTTTCTAGGATAATGCGGGTGAGGCTGGTAATTAGTTGATCTAATTCCAGAGAACTGGAAATAGCTTGAGCGGCTTTGAGGACAGAGGTAAAATCCAGAACATCGGAAATACTACTGCTGTCAGTGCTAGAAGTGCGAGTAGATGAGGAAGTCGCACGAAAGCTAACAGTTTCTAAAGAGTTGAGGTTGATTCGTTGGTGTTGCAGAATGAATGGGAGTAGTTGAGGATAGTGTTTTTCTAGGTTTTCTATTTTGGCTTGTGCGCCCCAACGAGCATAGCAGTAGTATGCTTGGTGCATATATGCTTGAGCAAGTTTTTCTTTTCCCCAATCAAGGTAGAATTTGGTTGCTAGTTCATTGCTAAGTGCTTCTTCGTTAACATATTCGTTTTCTTTGGCGAGAGAGATGGCGCGATCGTAATGTTCAAGTGCTTCTGCTTTATTGCCCAACACTCGTTGTTTTTCAGCTTCAACTAAATGCCATTTATGCAGATGATTCATGGGAGCATTTTGCGCCGATTGGTGCAGAGTGCTTTGATGGATTTCTACCTGGGCGAGAATTTCGGCTTGTTCAACTTCTGACTGGGTGGAAAATAGTGCCAGATGCGTCAGGGCTGCATAGAAATGGAAAATCGGTACAAAAATTAATCCTGATACTGCGAGCAAATACTGCTGGCATTCTTCAATGTAAGCGATCGCAGCTTTGTAATTACCAAAAGAATAGGCAAGCAACAGTTTGTAGATATGGAGTTCGGCCATCACCGTGAGTTCATTAGCCTGACGATGTTTGGCAATCATCACCGTTTCATCGTAGATAGTGCCGCTCAAGCAATCCGGTTGAATCTGGGTTTCTCTGAAGTTTTGTGCCGCTTGCCGCATTATACTTACATAGGTTTGGGCAGAATGTTGCTTCGCCTGAGTCAAGGCGGCGTTGTAACTTGCTATATCTGACTCCAAATTGTTTAATTCAGAGCCACTCCAAAAAACTGCATAGCTGTAACAACATACGTTATAACCAGCGTGTAAAAAGTCGCCAGTTTCCATACCAGAGGTAAAACCAGCTTTTACCAAGGGTATTGTTGCTGAGAGAGCTTTTTGATGATGCTGAATAAAGCCGCCAAACAACATTAAAATTGTGGATTTGAATTCTGGCACATTGAACCTCTCCATCAATGAGAGCGCCAATTGTCCAAAGCCATAACCTGTTTTGGCCTCTCCCAAAAAGGCACACAGCACCATTCCGTGAAGCCCATACCCCACCGTGGAGGCGGGCGTATTCCCAAACTGAAGCGATAGACTCACCATTTTGCAACTAATTAGGGGCAGTAAACCCGGCATTCCCTGGAAAACTGATGCAAACAACATTCCTAATAGCTTCATGGCTGGTTGTGCTTGGGGATCAGTCATCACTGGGAGATCAGCTAATTCTTCAATTCGTTTACCTTCGAGTTGACTAGCAAGGACTTGTAGAGATTTAGCAATCTCAGCATTGTTTGGCTCGATAGGTAATTCAACCCCCAATTGTTTTAAAGCATCTCTGCCCACTGCGATCGCTTCTAATATTCTGCTTTGGGCTGTCTGGGCAGCAATTTGAATTTCGTAAATTTTAACTTTGTCTAAAATCGTCTGGGCTGATTGCAACACTTGTGCTGCTATCTGTTCCATACCATCAAAGTCAGCATTTAAGTAGGCGGCTTCGGTGGCAGCAACGTAGAGACTTAGAGTCAATTTATATTGATCTTGCCAGCAATTGACTGTGAGTAGCTCAATCCCAGTCTGTAAATAGACTCTGGCCGCAGTGTATGCAGTAGAGCTTTTGGCTTTACCTCCTGCTAGCAAGTTAAGTTGAGCCAAGGCTTCTCGCTCGTATGATTGGGTGATTAACTCTTGTCCTAAATTCAAATGCAGGGCAATATCAAACAGTTTTTCCTCTTGTTCTATTTGAGAGGAATTTTCTAGAAGTAATTGGCCAATTTTGAGATGAGTTGCTTGTTTTTGGTTATCAGGAATTAGAGAATAAGCAGCTTGTTGCACTCTGTCATGTAAAAATCTATAAGAAACTGTCCTTGGTTCGCTATTTTCTAATGGCAAATGACCATCAATTAATGATGAATCTTGATAAAACTTATAAACATCACTAATTGCTAAAATCAACCCTTCTTGTAAAGCTTTCCATAAACTAGCAGCCGTTTCAATTTCTGATGATTCCGAAACAATTGCCAAAGTTGCTAAATCAAATTGATTACCAATACAAGCCGCTAGTTGCAACACGTTTTGAGTTGATTGGTGCAGTCTTTGTAATTGAAATACCATGAACTTAACAACATCATCTGTAACCGCTTGCTGATTTATTTGAGTAATATCACATTGCCAAAACCCTGACTCAAAGTTAAATTCGATTAAGCCATCTTGATGTAATGCTTTGAGAAACTGGATAGCGAAAAACGGATTACCTTGAGTTTTCTGAGATACTAGTAGAGAAAGAGGTAATGCCAAATTTTCTGTACATTTAAGTGTATCAGCAACTAATTTATTCACTTGCCCTTGACTAAGAGGTGCTAAAGTAATCGTATTAATTGTTGCGTCTGTTTTTTGGATATCATTCAAAGTCAACATTAACGGATGTGCTGGGTTGACTTCGTTATCACGATAAGCACCAATTAAGAAAAGATATTTTGTATCAGCCATTAATAACTGCATTAACATCAGTGATGCCGAATCAGCCCATTGCAAATCATCTAAAAATATCACTAATGGATGTGCATCACTGGTAAAGACTTGGGTAAATTTCTGGAATAATAAATTAAATCTATTTTGTGCCGCCGTTCCTGATAATTCTGGCGCTGATGGTTGTTTGCCAATAATTCTTTCTAATTCGGGGATGACTTCAATAATTACCTGTCCGTTATCACCTACAGCCGCTAAAATCTTAGTTTTAAATTGCTGGATTTGAGCATCGCTTTCTGTTAATAATTGCCCGATTAAGTCTCGGAAGGCTTGCACAAATGCCGAAAAGGGAATATTTCGTTGAAATTGGTCATATTTCCCTTTGATAAAATAACCACGTTGTTTGACGATTGGTTTATGAACTTCGTTAACTACAACGGTTTTACCAATACCGGAAAAACCAGCTACCAGCATCATTTCTGTTGCACCAAGACTAACTCTTTCAAATGCTTCGAGTAGGGTTGATACTTCGGTTTCTCTTCCATAAAGTTTGTCGGGAATAATAAAGCGATCGCACACATCTTGTTGAGCAATTGGGAAACGCTTAATTTCACCAGTTTCTTGGAGTTGAGATAAACAATTTTCTAAATCAAATTTTAGTCCTAATGCGCTCTGATAGCGGTTTTCAGCATTTTTTGCCATCAATTTCATCACGATATCACAGAGAACTTTGGGAACCTCTTCCCTGTCCCCTAACATTGGTGGAAGTTTTGCTAAATGACAATGTACCAACTCCATCGGATCGTTTGATTTAAACGGTAATTCTCCTGTGAGTAGTTCGTAAAAAGTTACACCTAACGAATATAAGTCAGTACGATAATCAATCCCCCGATTCATTCTTCCTGTTTGTTCTGGAGAAATATAACTCAGTGTTCCTTCCAACACATTGGGATTCATCAGAGTTTGAGTTTCCCGTGGTAGTAGGGATGCAATGCTAAAGTCAATTAATTTAACTTGTTTGGTTTTGGGATTAATCAGGATATTGGCGGGTTTGATATCTTTATGAATAATCCGATCGCGGTAGAGTATATCTAAGGTATTGCACAGTGCGATCGCTATCTCTAAAAACTCCATCAAAGATTCTAGCCTTCCCCTCACTCCCCAATCCTTGAGAGAAATCCCCCCAAAGTCTTCCATCACCAACGCATAGCCATTTTCGTAGGGTTCCAGGCTGTAAGTTTGGATGATTAGAGGTGAGTTAAGATTTTTGGCAATGGTGTACTGATTACGAAACTGCACCAGTTCGCTGAAACTAGGATAAGGATTTTTTAGCAGTTTAATTACTACTGGTATTGAGTCCGTCTCTCGATATCCTCGATAAACCAGAGTTCTAGAACCATTGTAGAGTTCTTCGCTAATGCGATATCCGGGAATATTGATAAAGATGCTCACCATGTTGCTAAATCTGTGAAACTTCCAGATTTAGTATTCCCAAAAAAGATCCCCGACTTCGTGAAAGTTGTCGGGGATCTAAAACCTTTGGTGGAGAGCAAATCAAAGTCGCCAGAAATCATACCGGAATTTCAATGATAAATTCTGTACCTTCACTTAGAACCGAGTTAAAACTCAATTTTCCACCGTGGGTTTCTTCCACAATTTGACGAGTGATCGCCAACCCCAACCCCGTCCCTTTACCCACAGCTTTCGTAGTGAATAAATGGTCAAATATTTTGGATTTGACTTGTTCACTCATCCCCTTACCATTATCCAGAATGGCAATTTTAACTAGACTATTTTCGACTGAAGTTGTAATTATAATGCAGTTAGGATTGGCTTTAATTTCTTCAAAGCTGCGGCCGGTGTTAGATTCATCTAATGCATCAATAGCATTTGCGAGAAGATTCATAAATACCTGATTTAATTGTCCAGGAAAACACTCAACTTGAGGTAAATTACCGTAGTTAGTGACAACTTCAATAGCCGGACGTTGTTCATTGCCCTTGAGACGATGTTTCAAAATTAAAATTGTGCTATCAATGCCATCATGAATGTTAAATGGCACTTTGTAGTCTTTATCGGCACGAGAGAAAGTTCTTAAACTAGTGCTGATATTTTTCAGGCGATCGCAGGCCATAGACATAGAATCAATCATCTTTGGCAAGTCTGATAAACTATAATCCAAGTCGATTTCTTCAGCGTGTTCAAGAATTTCATCTCCGGGAGTAGGAAACTTTTGTTCATATAGTTTCAAGTGTTTGATAAAATCGGCAAATGTAGGTTTAGCTTGTTTTAGACTAGCAGCAATAAAACCGAGGGGATTATTCATTTCATGAGCCACCCCGGCGACTAAGTTACCCAATGCAGACATCTTTTCACTTTGCACAATTTGTAATTGAGCGCCCTGGAGTTCTTGTAAAGCTGCTTCTAGCTGTTGAGCATCTTCTAGCGATCGCTCATAAAGTCGGGCATTTTCCAAAGAAATCGCCGCCTGAGCGCAGAGTAAATTCAGGAGTTCAACGCGATCGCTTGTAAATGCTCCCGTCACTAAATTATTTTCTAGATATAAAATGCCCCTCAATTTCCCTTGATGCAAAATCGGGCTACACAAGATACTTTTAGGCTGCTGACGGATGATATAGTCGTCACAGGCTAAGTTCGGATCGGCACTTGCATCAATTAGCACAACTGTCTGCTTGTTGTGCTTAACTTTGTAAATCAGCTTCAGGGGAATGTCCTGGCTGTCCTCAACGGGAATTTTCTGCAACACAACTGGCTCCGAACCTTCGGTAATTGAGCCTTTAATGAGCAGGCGCGAGTCTCGCAAGAGCATTAACACACATTTATTTGCTCCCGCATTTTCAATAACAATAGAAAGCAACGATGAAAGCAGTTTTTCCAGTTCGATTTCGCCTGAGATAGTTTGGGAAGCTTTGAGAATTGCAGCTAAATCTAAACCTACAGAGACACTACTACTAGATGTGGCTCCCCTGGTGGAGGTGACACTTCCCAATGTAAAGATAGTTTCGTTAGTTGACAGGGGAGAATGGGTTTGTTGGAGGATGGGAGCAAGCAGTTGGGGATAGCGTGTTTCCAAGTCGGCGACTTTGGCTTTAGCGCCCCAGCGAGCATAACAGTAATATGCTTCCTGCATATAACCTGCGGCGACTTTCTCTTTCCCCCAGTCAAGGTAAAATTTTGCGGCTAGTTCGTTGGCTAAAGCTTCTTCTTGGATATAGCCGTTTTCTTTAGCACCTGCGATCGCGCGATCGTAGCTATCTCCTGCTTCATAATTCTTGCCTAAAACCCGATGTTGTTCAGCTTCTACTAGGTCGTATTTATGTTGAAAGTTCATCGGTGCGGAAACTGCACGATGGTGAAGTATGGCTTGATTGTTGGAAACCCGCTCCAGCAGTTCGGTTTTGTCTGTGGCATCGGTATGGGTAGCCAGTGCTGTCAGGGAATCGTAAAAGTAAAAAACTAATTCGCTAATCCCGCTTCCTGCAACTGCTAGGGTTTGACGCACTTCTATTGCATCTTGAATTGCCTGTGGATATTGATTGAGGAGATAGGAA
>JBGTMK010000993.1:0-5041 GCA_041743605.1 Nostoc sp. | reverse complement strand
ACTTTGTAGTTGATATTACTATTTGTTGGGGGTCTGATGGCTATGCTTTTTTTCTGCTCGTCACTATAAACAAGATTAATCATTCATTTATTCGCGAGTGAGACTCGCGAACTATTTTCTTTTTGTCCAAAGTCCAATAGTTTTAGTGATGGGACTGATTATTTTGTTCTTTTGGCATGAATTACGCCATCGTGATCCGGTCATTCAAATCCGCTTTTTTCGGCATCGAGTTTTTGCTGCGGCAAATGGGGCGGTTGGTTTCAGTAACTTAGCGATATATGTCACTATTCTTGCCTTACCTCAGCTATTAACAGGGCAGGCTGGTTGGAATGATTTTCAGGTAGGATTGGTAATTTCTGCCTTCTCAGGAACCTTAATCATCAGTTCACCTTTTGGTGGTCGCTTGGCAGATAAATTTGGTCGTCGTTGGCCGACAGTTATCGGTTTAGCTTTATTAACTATTGGTTTTGCTCCATTAGCTATTACGACGGGAAAAATGACCATTTTACCTTTAATTATTTGCTTGGCAATAGCGGGAACAGGTCTAGGTATGTCTATGACTGGTTTACAAACATCAGCTATTGAAGCACTCCCACCGCAAGAAGCTGGGGTTGCTGCTGGTGTGTTCTCAACCAGCCGTTACTTAGGTAGTATTGTTGGTTCAAGTTTACTAGCTAGTTTACTTAAGTCAGCCCCAGGTGAAGATAGTAGCTTTAGGGCAGTATTTTTATTAGTCGAGATCGCTGCTTTCCTGTCATTTCTAGTTAGTCTTGGTTTACAAAGCATCGTAGTTGTAGCTAATAACCAAGAAACATAAACTTTTAGAGATGATTCGTAAAGAAAAGCTTAAGATGCCATTCGCTTTAGCATCAGACGAATCAATGAGCCGTAAATCATAGCTTCACTTAACTCTGCTTAAGTAGCTAGACACGATTAAATATAAAACGGTCAGTAGAGTTGTACAGTGACAAATTAAATGGCGCTCTCGCCAAATTCGTGTCATCAAACCAAGCCTTACCCGCTTTAGGCTTGCAACAATTTGTGTTGATATAGCCTATGTTGATATAGCCTATAAGTTCTGTGTGCTGCTTCTCAGCTTAACGCTCGAAGAAGTTCAAGGTTCATATCCTCGATGACATTAATTTGGCACAGCGATAAATAATAAGTCACTGTACAACTGAATATAAATGAATTTAACTGAATTTATATAACCCTGATTTTAACTCAAATATTAAACAAAAAACTATATGAAACTTAAAGTTATATTGTTCTACTTTCATAGATAGATGGAACCAAAAATTAAATATTTATTGAGCAATTATATTAATAACAACAAAGCATTGAGTTCAACGCAAATAAATATAATTGCTGAACTGCTTTACGAGCAATCAGTTAGCTTTGCACAACTCCAAGAGCTAGCGAATCAAATCACCCAGGTATATCGTAATTACGGTCGGTTCGCTCATTTCACAAACAGAATAGCCAAATAACGCCACTGCCAATAGGGAGTTTTTTATTTATTGCTTTATCGTAATTTAAACGCCCTTTACGATAAGCATCTAAAATATAATTCCGCTTAACTACCATCTAATTGGTGATTTAAGATTTTAGATTGACGTAAGTTGATCCCAATTTGACCAAATTTATATGTCAAACGTTCAATTCGTTTTAAACTAAGGTTAATTCCCCAACCCGTCAAAGTTGTACAGGCGGCTTCAAATGAGCTAGTGATTGCACCATATTGGGCAACGTTTGACCATACCAATGGGGTTAAGCCGTCTGACATTCCTAACCACTTTAATAATGGGCAGAATCCCTGAGTAGAGATTTTATTTTTGGTCGTAGCTGTTGACTTTTTTCTTACCATATATGGTAATTTTAAAGTAACTAAAACATTTCCGACTGTTAATATTTGTCGCTTTCTATAACCGTGTTTTTGCATATTGCCATACCACCAGCCTTTTGTTTTATTCATAGCTGTTTGATTGGCTGACTGAGATTGTGAAAGGTTATACAACAAAATAGCAATACATTGACCAGCTAAAATAAGTGCAAGTTCTCTAATTTCTCTTTCTCTTTCTTCAAGAATTTTTCCATTCCATTCTGTGATGTTAGTCAATTCTAAATGTTTTGTTACCTGCGAAGAAAAGTTTGATAATGATTTACTCAAATCTAAGGTTGCACATATATTTTTTTCCATTAAGGTAGATAATCCCTGTCTCGAAATTATTGCTCAAAGGGAATCCTAGCTTTTTTTGGGTCAAAAAAGAGAGTCTTGCAACTTGTGACTCAAACTCATCTTTACTTTTTAAGTGTTAGTGTGGCTTAGTAAGTATAATTTTATTCGTATTACGGGGAAAATAATTTAGCGATCGCTTGTTTTTTACCGGATCTGACAAAACCGCATTGCTCCCATACCGCAGTCGCTTTACACTTTCCCTTACCTTGTACCTGGATAAGTGCTTACCAGAATCCTATCTAATTAAGCTCCATAAGGTTTACAGTGCATTAATTCCTCTTCTAGCTTTTTAAATCAGCGAACCGACCGTTATTCCCTTTCCCATTTCCCTTTCTTGACACTCTTGTTTGAGCGAAAAATAAGCTGATGTATCTAATAAATACATCAGCTTTTGACTTATCCCAAGATTTGAATCACAGCCGCTAGAATAGCTGGGGCTTTGTCTGAAACCGGAATGAATACTCGCTTTTTCCAGTTGATGATCTCGGTGAAGCATCCAGCAGCTAAGAGTCGCTCTGCCAGTGAGATAGCATTAACCAGTTCTATGCGAGGTTCACCAGCAATCAAAGAACGTCGCAAGGTTACACCACCCGGCAATTGCTGTGTATATCTCTCGTTCAGTACCAGTGAAACAAGTTCTGCTGGAGAAAGCAGCTGGTTTCTTAGTCCAAGTTGTTCGCGCACGGTTTGAATGTCGTGAGCATTCACCACCCGACCAAGAATCTTTTGTCCATCGCTGGTTTGCAGTCGGAATACTCGACTATTCTGCTGTGGTAGGATTTTCCAGATAGGCAATAGAATACCAGTTACCAAATGCAGGTAATCGGTTGTGAACTTGGGTAATTCGTTTACTTCAGTAGACCATGCCGCAACAAAGGTGTCAGCCGAAACCTGCCGCCAAGTGGAAGATTCTAAGTCTTGGACTGGTACGCGAGTTTCTTTCTGTGGACGAATCAGCAAAACTCTTGGGACAACTCCACCATCAGCGTCGAATAGACTGTGAGTTGGAATTGACACAGCAGCATTACCGGACTTGGAGTTGATCATGAGCATTCCTTGATATTGAGTGGCGAACTCTAACATCTCGTCAGCAGTTCTGATGTTGTTTCTTTGGGTGCGTTCCACTTTCAAGTAATTGGTTACGCTACCAGTAACAGGATGAGTATATACAGCTTCCTGGCTCTCAACAGTAAACCGTTCAGCCCGTAAAGTTTCCACACCCATCTCATAGACCCCTGCCGCGATCGCTGCTTCAATCTGTTGACTTAGCAACAACTCAAAACGCTCGAAAATGATGTTTTGCATATCGATGCGTAAAGCCAGTAGCCGATTGAGGAATTGCCGCAATGGGGGCAAGTCGATTTTCATCCCGCCTTCGTGAGAGGTTAAGCTAAGTCCCGTCATCTGCTCAAAAGTTCCCAAAGGCACTTGGGCAAACCGCCCTTGGAATATCTGCTTGAACAGTTCGTACAAGGCATACTCTGCATACTGAGATTCTAGGTTATCCTTAGCTTCAAATATCCCATTGCCACCCGTCTGCCGTTGACCACGAGTCAGAGCGCCCAAGCTATCCAGCCGTCGAGCAATAGTGCTGATGAATCGGCGTTCACCTATAACGTTCGTCGTGACTGGTCTGAACACGGGCGCAGATCCTTGGTTGGTTCTGTGCGATCGTCCCAACCCCTGGATTGCGTTGTCTGCTCTCCAGCCGGCTTCTAAAAGATAGTGCGATCGCCGGCGACGATTCGCAGCATTTAGATCGGCATGATAACTTCTGCCTGTGCCACCAGCGTCACTGAAGATGAGGATTTGTTTTTCGTCCGCCATGAATGCAGCAGTTTCAGCAATATTCGCCCCACTACCCCGTGAATCAACGAACAAACGCCCTGAATCATCTTTCAAAACTCGCTTGCTGCGACCTGTAACTTCAGCCACTTGCTTATTACCGAAGTGCCACAGCAATTGTTCTAATGCACCAGGGATTGGATCAAGACTTGCTAACTTATCTACTAAGGCATCTCTCAAGGCTACAGCTTCTTGGGAAATAACTGGAGAACCATCGGCATCAAAGACTGGCTCGGATCTTTCTTCTCCATCAACGCCAGAATGGATGGAATGAAGATGAATAGGGAAAGCACTCATCAAGTAGTCCATTACATATTCTCGTGGGGTCAAGTCAAGATTGAGATCCTTCCATTCCGAAGCCGTAACTTCATCAAGTCGTCGTTTCAATAACTCTTCGTTAGTTGAAACGATTTGAATGACAACAGCTAGCCCCAGAGCAATATCCTGTTCAATCGCTTTGATCAACATGGGACATTTCATTCCTGTGAGAAGATGGTTAAAGAACCTTTGTTTGTGGCTCTCGAACTGAGACATGGCGGACATCTTTGCAGCACGGTTATATGTTTTCGCGCCAGTAATGTTACACGCTTCTAATGCTTTATAAAGGTTATTGTGGATAATTTGAAAAGCGTCGGCGTAGCTGTTGTAAATCCTTTCTTGAGTTTTAGTTAACTCGATTTCAAGAGTATCGTATTCAACACCATCAAAAGAGAGCGATCGCGCCAAATACAAACCGAGTGCCTTCAAGTCCCTAGCCACCACCTCCATCGCCGCAATGCCACCAACAGAGATAGACTCCACAAAATCCTCACGGTTTGTGAATGGGAAGTCGCCAGTCTGCCACAATCCTAACCTGTTCGCGTAGGAGAGATTAGAAACCTTTGTCGCGCCAGTTGCGGACACGTATATAACCCTGGCTTTGGCAAGTGCATTTTGCAGTCGAAGCCCAACAATACC
>JBGTMK010000992.1:0-14393 GCA_041743605.1 Nostoc sp. | reverse complement strand
ACGCGTAGCGCAAGATACAAAGCGTCCAAGATCAATCCCACATTTTTAAACGTGGGTTCCTTCTGCCTTCTGCCTTGTCTACGACACGCTGCGCGAACGTACTTCTGCCTTCTGAAGTTTCGTAATAGAACTTGGTTTATTCCCACCGACTTATTTAAGTTTGCGATCGCCTAACCGATCGAGAGCAATCCTTGGCTCCTGATCAAGGATTTGTCTTAACTTGTTGCCATAGAGTATCAACAGTTACAAACTCATAGCCTTGTTGTAGCAGTTGTGGAATGAGAATTTGAATTGTCGCAGCAACATCTTGTCCACCGCAAGCACCATCATGTAAAACAATCAGCGAACCATTTTTCACCTGCTGCATAATTCGCTTTACTACGGTGCTGACACCTGGTCGTACCCAATCTTCTGGTACAACACTCCACATAACTGAGCGGTAATTCCACTGAGAGAATAATTTTAAAGTCGCAGGTGTAAATAAACCATTGGGGGGGCGGACATCTCGCAGTTGTTCAGGTTGCAGGTTGCAGACATTGTAGATAGCATCTTGGGTTTTTTCTAAACTGTCCTTCAAGTCATTTGGGGAAAGCATGGGAAAAGAACGATGATCATAGCCATGCAATCCGATCCAGTGTCCGCGATCGCTAACGGCTTTCGCAATGGCTGGTGAACGGTTGACGCAAACACCCAACCAAAAAAAACTCGCTGTAATGTTGTAACGATCTAACACTGCCAAGACTTCAGGCGTGTATTGCGGATGTGGCCCATCGTCGAATGTGAGTGCGATCGCTTTAGTATGAGAATTTCCAGCCCAAAGGCAGTTGGGAAAACTCGGCTGGAGAATGCGATAGAAAATTGGGAACAGGGGAGCTAGTTGCATTTTGCGTTTATCTACTTTGTAACAAAATTTGTAACAGCAATACTATTTGAGCTATTACTCGTCTAGATTGATGAGAAATCTAAGGGTAATCCCTGAATTAAGGGTTAATGTTGCTAAAAGATATACGAGATTATCAGATTTTATTTCTGGGCTTATTCCTAGTCTTGGGAATTGGTACACGAGATTGGACGCTGCGACCAGAATTCATTGGGGTAGCGATCGCCACTTGTCTTGCAACTCAATGGATATTGTCATTAGTCATTAGTCATTGGTCATTAGCAAATAACATAGACGCCTCAGGGGCTACTCTTCGAGAACGCCAAGGGCGAACCCGCAGGGTAGGACAAAGCCTAAATATTCGCAGTGCTTTAATTACCTCACTTGGGCTAAGTTTACTGTTGCGGGCTGACCACTGGACTACAATGGCAATAGCCGCAGCAATTGCGATCGCTAGCAAATTTATCTTCCAAGTCGGCGATAAGCATTTCTTTAATCCCGCCAATTTTGGCATCATATCTGCCTTGATTCTCACCCCTGATGCTTGGGTTTCGCCAGGACAGTGGGGTGAAGAGTGGTGGTATGGACTATTATTTGTCGGCACTGGCGGCATGATTTTGCAGCGCGTTGGTCGCTGGGACACCACAGCTGCTTTTTTGGGTTCCTACTCTTTGCTGGAAGCTATTCGCAATCTCTGGCTGGGTTGGACTTGGGATGTTTACTGGCACCGATTGATGAGCGGGTCTTTGCTGCTGTTTGCTCTATTTATGATTACAGATCCGCGATCAATTCCCAATTCCCGAATTGGGCGTGTAGTTTGGGCAATCTGCATCGCCGGCTTAACTTTTATCCTGCGAAATTATTTCTTTGTTTCCACAGCAGTTTTCTGGGCGCTATTTGCCCTTGCACCATTGACCATCCTGCTAGATGTTCTCTGGTTAGCCCCAAGGTTTGCTTGGCAAGAGAAAGATGAAGAGATGGAGAAAATTCTTTATTGTACAGACGCGATTAATCGCGTCTCTCAGCACTAAGAAAGTAGAGGTATAAAATGAAATTTTTTCGACTTTTAACACCATTATTGTTCGCAATTGTAGCTGTTTTGTGCTTTGCACCCGCAGCTTGGGCATTTTGTGGATTTTATGTAGCTAAAGCTGATACAAAACTGTATAACAAAGCTTCTCAAGTTGTGATAGCACGGGATGGCGAGCGCACCGTCCTAACAATGGCAAATGATTTTCAAGGCGAAGTCAAAGATTTTGCAATGGTAGTACCAGTGCCAACGGTGCTGCAAAAAGAACAAGTTCGCGTCACAGAACCCAAGATTATCGAGCGGCTAGATGCTTTTAGTGCGCCGCGATTAGTTGAATATTTTGATTCAGATCCTTGTGCCCCAGTTTACGAAAGAGAGTTATCAGCAGTACCAGCGCCAGCAGCAGCGAGAAGTGAGGCGGGGAGTGCAAGGGGCGATTCTAGTTTAGGTGTGACAGTCGAAGCACGTTTCAACGTCGGCGAATACGACATTGTGATTCTCAGCGCTAAAGAATCTGGCGGACTGGAAACTTGGCTCAAACGCAATGGCTACAAAATCCCCAGAGGTGCGAAACAGTTACTTCAGCCCTACATTCGCTCCTCAATGAAATTCTTTGTTGCCAAAGTCAATTTGGATAAATTCGAGCAATCTGGCTATCAGTTCCTCCGTCCGCTACAAATTTCTTACCAGTCACCTAAATTCATGCTGCCAATTCGTTTGGGCATGATCAATGCTACGGCAGAGCAAGATTTGATTGTCTACATCCTCTCGCCCCAAGGACAGGCAGAAATCACCAACTACCGGACAGTGAAAATCCCCTCCAACGCGAATATTCCCATATTTGTCAAAAATGAATTTGGTGAATTTTATAAATCTATGTTTCAAACTATCTACACCAAAGAAGACAGGAAGGTTGGTTTTTTAGAATACGCTTGGGATATGGGTAGTTGCGATCCCTGTTCTGCTGAACCCCTGACCCCAGAGGAACTCAAGCAAGCAGGTGTATTTTGGCTAGATGATAATTCTACAAGTAATGTGCCAGTACGCCCCGGTTTTCGTCGTCCCCTTCCTAGAAGTAACGTCTTCATTTCCCGACTGCATGTCCGCTATACCCGCGACAAATTCCCTGAAGACTTGATATTTCAACAAACTGCTAACAGTGAATCTTTCCAAGGACGTTATGTTTTGCAACATCCGTTCCAAGGAGAACTTAAATGTCAGGCGGGTAGAGAATATAAGCAGTCTTTACCCAAGCGTTTTGAACAAGAGGCGCAAACTCTGGCTAAACTAACCAACTGGAAAATCCAAGATATTCGCAACAAAATGAAGTTGAGTGTAGGTAATCTGAGATATTCTTGGTGGGAAAATTTCTTGTCCTGGCTGGGATTATATTAAGCTAGCATCTGTGGTTGTCTCAAAACAATTTGATTAATCCTGAACCCTCTAATCAGTAAACCAAAAAGTTTTTTCCCTAGAGCGATCGCTTGGGTGTGTTAGATATCAGCCGTAATATATATGTCATTGCGAGTAGAACGGAGTGAAACGTTCGCGCAGCGTCTCGTAGAGAAGCAATCACAGAATCATTGCGATTACTTCACTCCGTTATCGCTGCGTACCCCTGCGGGAACGCTAAGAGCGAACGTAATGACAAGTATTTAGTCGGATATGATATCAGAGGATGTTTGTCAAGTCCAACTTGGTATAATTTTCCAATATCAATAAAATTGATGATTGTAGTTATTTTTACCACTGTTATGGTGAGCGATCGCATTTATTACCTGTAAGTGATAGTTAACTGAAATAGATAGCCTTCGCTACCAACTACTTGCAAATTTCAGTGCTATTGAAGGGAAAATTTAACTTAATCTTATCCTTTTGTTGATTTGTTCTTGGTTGTGCCAAGGCTTGGAATGCAATATCTTTAATTTAATCAGTATTAAATATTCTATAAAAATCCAATTTAATTTTTGAAAAACTTTGCTGCTGGTAGCTTTGTCTGATGTAAATTAGAGCTTCAGTATACTTGACAATATTAATACCAAATTTATAAGATTTCTATGTGATATTGTCATCAAAGCAAGTTTAAAGATTTAGCTTATCTGTCTGGTATCGTACTCACTAAATCAGGATAAACTCTATGTATCGATTCCAGATCAGTGCATACACGCGAACAGGCGAATCGATTGGTCTGGTCGGTTCTACTCCAGAGTTGGGATTATGGGACATCACTAAATGTGTCCATTTGCGTACAAGTGGCGATCGCTATCCTTTATGGTGGACAGATATAGACATTCAAGAGTCAGGCGATCGCCAAAGAGTTGAATACAAATACATCCATCTCGACGCAAACGGTAATGCTCAATGGGAGAGTTTACTAGATACAAACCGCTGGATACCGATTGATCCCAAAAATTATTCCAGCACGATTATTGTAGATGATGGTGCATTCGGTTATTTGCAGCCTTATCCCTTTGGATACATTAATGAGTCTGCTGTCAAAATGCCCGTGGAAGAAGGGGCTAAAAGGCTCAAAATCTTAGTCATTGGCAGTTCCGTCGCATTAGGTCATAAAGCCTGGTTTTTGAAAGGTTGGGTCTGGCTGTTAGCACAGGCTTTGCAGCAAAAATATGGGCATCAACTCGTAAATGTGTCCGAAGTGGGGGCAAATGTCAGCAGAACGATCGCTCGATTTGGCTCAGTTGTCACCCCAGAACAACCGGATATCGTAATCATTGCTCTATCTCTAGGCAACGAAGGGTTAGCTTACTGTTCCCCTCACGAAGGGCGGGCAGTACAGCGGCGCTTTGAAAGTGGCTTGCAGCAACTTGTAAAAATGACACGCGATATCGGGGCTATTCCCATTTTGGGCGGTGTCTATCCCAATGGCGACTATTCCCTAGAGCATTACTGGCTGATTCGAGACACACACAAGCGGATGCTTAGTTGGGACGTAACCGTACTGGATTGGTTGGCAGCCGTGGATGATGGACAAGGACGATGGAAAACCGGGACATCCTTCGATCCGGCTCACCCGAACACAATCGGTCATAACCTCATGTATCAGCAGATCGACCAGCACCTATTTGATCTCGGCAAAGATGAATTAGCAAAAGAAAAACAACGCTTCCAGCAAGCGAATGAATTTGCCATCTACTTTGACACTGTAGGTTTTCATGTCTCTGTGTGTATCGAAGAGAAGCGTTTACGAATCATTAATCAATCACAATACAGCTATACCATCGCTCCCTATTGGCAGGAATTGCAAACTGCACTGCAAAGTCAGGCAGGATTGATACCGGGTATCTACATTACGAAAGATACTCAACCAGAGACGTTCCCCTTTTTTGCTGTAGAAGATGGTGCGATCGCAACTACAATAAACATCCCCCCCGGTGCCAACCTAGAATATACCAGCGCCTTCAATCTTTTTTCGCCAAACAACGTTTTATTCTATGACGGGCATCTAGGGATTTTGCAAGCGGATGAACGCCACCTCTGGGTAATCAACGAATCAGACAACGAGTACAACATCCAGCCGATGTGGACGGAGGTTTGTAACGCACTTAAAGCTATGCCAGCGGGTGTCTATGAAGATCCGCTTCATCCCGATACTCCCTTTCGCACCATGATGATTGGTAAGGATGGACTAGAAAGCCGGGTGAAAGCACCACCTAAATCTGCGGTGTTTTTCCAATACAAATGCAAATTATCGGATATTAGCCGTGTGGCTATTCTTCCCCTTGGCGATCGCTGTGCCGTCCGCATGATGCTGTATAAAATGGAATACGACGGCCCCGCCTTTCCCTTTGATTTGACACGCACGACTAATATTGCAGATGTTGCGGATGCGATCGAAAACGGTTTTTATGATATGTGGAATCCTGCCTTTTTGCATTACAGTCCTGACGCAGGTAGAATTTACCATAGTAAATGGTCGGGTTTGTCTTTTGCCCATGAAGTTGAGGAGACAGACGACCCAAAGAGCGATATGTCTCCTGTCCATGAACGGATGCGAGTTCGATACACAGCACGTTCTGAAAGATTTTGGTACGCACTGCGGCATTGTGATAAAGTGCTTTTCGTCCGTACAGGAGTTAGCGATGCCTACGGCGGCAAGCTACGCGGTGGTGTGATAGATTTAGTCAACAAGCTGCAAAAACAATGCCAAGGGAAACCATTTAATCTCTTACTTCTTTCTCCTCAAAACAGTGATGAGTTTTTAGACCTTCCCAATGTGCTGCACTATAATGTCGAGTTTAATCCTGATCGTATGTATGACGATTTGGGACACTGGATGTACTGCACAGAGGTAATGCGAGGAATTCTGGAATCCCTTGGAGTGTCAAGTAAAAACCTCTTTTGGTGCCCACCCAAAATACCGAAGGGGTGAGAAATGTAGTTCTCTGCTAGACAAAGAAGAAATATTTCAGGAAATATTCGCATAAAAAAGAGCCAGAGAGTTAGTTCTCTGGCTCAAAGCTGGAGACAAAAGAATCATCAAATAAAGGCTAACTTAGGTAAAAACCTAAATTCTTCCCAGGTTGTGCAGCCCTAAGACAACGCCCACTCCTAAGATGTGACCAAAGGCGGTAGTTGCTAAAAGCGCTGGTAAACCAAAACCACCAAATAAATTGGCTGAGGGTAGTGCTGGTTCTGCGTTGGGATACTTGATGGTAGATTTGCCAAAGGCAATGGCAACGATATTAGCGAGAATGATAATCAGCCCAACTATAGGACTCCATTCTAGAGGTGTGGTTGCAGCAGCGAGTAAGGTTGAAGTAAACACCTGATTTGCTCCTGAAATTTGTTAATGATTGAAAATATAATCTGAAACTTTCCGAAGCAAATTCAATCAATTCCCCGATTTTGCATCAATATTTAACAGTTATTCTTACTACTTAATACAACCTGAGTTCAACGCCTGAAATTTAAATGTGAAAAGTAGGCATTTTTTAGTTTTAAATTATACCGAATTAAGTAATCGCACAGAATTATTTACACATGAGTTTCCAGTCTGGATAAGGGTTTCATACCTTAATTTTGTGTAATTAATTTTGTTTAACTACTTATCAAATGCTCAGTCTCTTCCTAACTTTTCACGGTATCTGGAAAACCTCTCTTCTATTTCTCTCTCCTGCGAGGAGAGAGACTTTGAATCCTGGTTTGGAAGTTAGATTTTACCTGGACTTTTCCACATGACGTGAAAAGTCAGAGTCTCTCCCCCTGCCTCTCTTTGGAATGCTTGTGAACTAAGAGTTTTGTAAAAGTCGCACAGGACATAGATTAAAAAATCTAATTTTCATCTACCAAAAGTATGAAATATAGCTATAGCAATTTCCTTAAAATACTGATAAGCAATCTAAAAATTTACCTTTAGCAGAAAATTGTAAAAAATATTAGACAGATTAAAATAAAATAAATATTAATCAAAGGTTACTAAACAATTCAGGTAAACGTGCTATGCACGAACTTGAAAATAGCGTAAAACTTTGTGACAATCATCAACACACAAACTATGAACTCTACCACCGAAAAACGTATCGCCTTGATTTCCGTCCACGGAGATCCGGCGATTGAAATAGGGAAAGAAGAAGCTGGGGGACAAAATGTTTATGTGCGCCAGGTGGGCAAAGCACTAGCAGAGCTAGGATGGCAAGTTGATATGTTCACCCGCAAAGTGAGTCTGGAGCAAGACTCGATTGTTCAACACAGCGAAAATTGTCGAACTATTCGTTTAAAAGCTGGTTCTCTTGAGTTTGTGCCGCGAGATGAGATTTTTGAATATCTGCCAGAATTTGTAGATAATTTCCGCAAATTTCAAGTAGAAAATGACATTACATACCAATTGGTTCACACTAACTATTGGCTCTCTGGTTGGGTAGGGATGAAGTTAAAGGAAATCCAAAAGAGTAAGCAGGTTCACACCTACCACTCATTGGGAGCAGTCAAGTACAACACTATAGAGGATATTCCTTTGATTGCTAATCAGCGATTAGCCGTGGAAAAAGATGTGTTGGAAAAAGCAGAGCGAATTGTAGCGACAAGTCCGCAAGAACAGCAACATATGCGATCGCTAGTTTCCACTGAAGGCAATATCGATATCATTCCCTGCGGTACAGATATTCAGCGGTTTGGTTCGATCGCACGAGAAGCAGCTAGGACTGAATTGGGAATTGACAAAGAAACCAAAGTTGTATTATACGTAGGACGTTTTGACCCACGCAAAGGTATAGAAACCTTGGTGAGGGCAGTAAACGAGTCTGGGTTACGCGACTCCAAGAATCTCCAGCTAATTATTGGTGGTGGTAGTACTCCAGGTAACAGCGACGGAATTGAGCGCGATCGCATTGAGGCTATTATCAACGAATTGGGAATAAGCGACTTTACCACCCTTGCTGGTCGTCTGAGTCAAGATGTTTTACCAACTTATTACGCAGCGGCTGATGTTTGCGTTGTTCCCAGTCACTATGAACCTTTTGGACTCGTAGCGATCGAAGCGATGGCAAGCGGTACACCAGTTATAGCAAGTGATGTCGGCGGGCTTCAGTTTACGGTGGTTAATGAAGAAACTGGTTTATTGGCTCCACCGCAAGATGTAGAGGCCTTTGCATCTGCCATTGACAGAATTCTGTTAAATCCAGAGTGGCGAGATGAATTAGGTAAAGCTGGTAGAAAGCGCGTCGAAAACAAGTTTAGTTGGCATGGCGTCGCAACTCAGTTGAGTGAACTCTACACCGAGATTTTGCAACAAACAGCTAAAGAACCAGTATTAATCACCAAATAAGACAGAATTCAGAAGTCAGAAGTCAGAATTGAATTCTGGACAAGAAAGCCGATAGTGCAACGCAAAAAGAGTCTGCCTACTTCAATCTGACTTCTGACTTCTTCTGTGAGAATTTTTGTTTTATTGAAAGCGACGGGAGACTCCATCCCCTTATGGCGTTTGAAGACGCGATAAATCGCGTCTCTACATGAGGATTTGTTGCTCATTCTGAACTGTATTGCCCTATGCCCAAAAACTCCATCCCGCAAGTGGGGTGGAGTTTTATCATGTCATCCCAGTCTGAACTAGACACGATAGCATATACTGAGCATCGACCTTTGAACGCGAATGGCTATGCAACCAGTTGACTTCACTACCCTTACAGCTACTTGTAGCGAAATACGCGCTAACTGGCTGCCCTCGCGGACAGAACAGGTTTATCAGCGCGATCGCTACACTATTGCCATAGCATTACGCACCCTGAAACAGCGGGATTGGCTACAGATTTCTTGGCATCCGCAAGCTGCACATATTTGTATTGGTGATCCACCACCGCGATCGCCAGACACTTTTACCTTTAGCCAACAACTGATACACCAATTGGGTGGTTTGGCGCTGGTAGCTATTGAAGCGATCGCTCCTTGGGAGCGGGTTATTGATTTGCAATTTGCTCGTCGTCCTGGAGAAAGTGCCCTGTATCATGTCTATGCAGAAATCATGGGCAAGTATAGCAACGTCATTCTCACCGACGCTAACAATATAATTATCACCGCCGCTCATCAAGTCAGTCAGCAACAATCTAGTGTTCGTCCCATCCAAACCGGACAACCTTATGAAACACCACCGAAACTGACTGGAACTGTCCCCAGTTTGAACGAATCCCAAGAACGTTGGCAAGAACGAGTAAGTTTAGTACCAGGGGCAATCAAGCGACAATTGCTGAAAAGTTATAGTGGTTTGAGTGCAGCACTGCTGGAGTTAATGCTGCTAGAAGCAAATATCGCACCAGAAACATCCACCGATACTCTCAACCCCGACGACTGGCGACGGTTGTTTGAGCGTTGGCAAGAATGGCTGCAAGCCTTGGATTCGAGAAAATTTCAACCCGCTTGGACAAAAGATGGTTACACCGTCATGGGTTGGGGTGCAGTTGAAAAAGTCAAAAATATCCAAGAGTTGCTTAACTGTTATTACAGTAACCAGATTGACCAACAGTTATTTTCCCAATTGCGCCATCAGTTGAGTCAGAAATTGAATAATATTCTGGCGAAATTACGGAATAAAGCTCAAACCTTTAAAACGCGCTTGCAGCAATCAGATCAAGCCGATGAGTATCGACAAAAAGCTGATTTATTGATGGCTCACCTGCAAAACTGGGAACCGGGGATGAAAGAAATTATCCTCGCTGATTTTGAGACAAATTTGCCAATTGCGATCGCACTTCAGCCAGATAAAAATGCCGTTCAAAATGCTCAAAGTCTTTATAAACAGCACCAAAAGCTGAAACGCGCTCGTGCTGCTGTGGAACCGTTATTGTTGGAAGTACAGACAGAAATTGAGTATTTAGAACAAGTAGAAGCTGCGATCGCTCAGATAGACACCTACCAAACAGGAGAAGATTTGCGAGCTTTAGAAGAAATCCGCGAAGAATTGATTGGGCAAAAGTATCTGGAAGATCCCGAATATCGCAGCCGCAGTGCAAACGAACCTCCCAGCACCAATTTTCATCGTTACCTTACCCCCGGCGGCTTTGAAGTATTAATCGGTCGTAACAATCGCCAAAATGACCAATTGACCTTTCGTGTAGCAGGGGATTATGACTTATGGTTCCACGCTCAAGAAATTCCAGGGAGTCATGTATTACTACGTTTAGAACCGGGTGCTGTTGCAGAAGAAGCTGATTTGCAATTTGTAGCTAATCTTGCTGCATATTACAGTCGCGCTCGTCAGAGTGAGCAAGTTCCAGTAGTTTACACTCAGCTAAAACACGTCTACAAACCCAAAGGAGCAAAACCAGGAATTGCCATTTACAAGCAGGAAACCATACTTTGGGGAAAACCGCAATTAACAATTCAAAATTCAAAATGACGCTCTCTACTTCACCAAAACCTAAATCAGTTATTTTAGTTTTTCTCCGCTTGCTTTTTTCTCTGGGTGCAAATTGATTAAATTAATCAGCTTTGAGTTGCCCGTAGATATTAGCAGTTTCTTTTTCTTGGTTATGCGTCTGCTTTTTCTAAATGGGAATTTACTGTGCCTTCAAGATGATGTATTTTTTGATTTTGAACATATATAACAGCTTGCTCAAGTTGCTTACTGCCCAAAGAGAATATACCATATCCTTCTTGCCAAGCAAATTTTTCTGATGTAGGGCAAAGATTGTGGTTGAAATGGTGAGAACTACTTCCTTTAATTTTTTTCACAAACTCTGCAATCGCGATTGTTGGCGGGATAGATACTACTAAATGTATGTGGTCTTCAATACCCCCAATGGCATGGAGTATACAATTTAAACTATTGGATTTACCAATGATGTAATTATAAAGCTCAGTTTCTTTATTGGAGGTAATTAGAGGTTGGCGTTCTTTTGTTGCCCAAACAATATGATAATAAAGTCGCCACAAAGACATAATATTTTTTAAATTTTGTATTTACTTACATATATTTATGTTTCCCATATTGCTGGAAAAAATGATCATATTAGCAGTGTCCGTCAGCCAGCCAGAACGCAGCAGCCAGAAGGCAGCCAGCCAGCCAGGGAATGAAATTCCCTGTCTGAAAGCTAAAGTCGTCTGAAGACGACTATGTGAAACTAGTCAACAATTAAACCAAGTTTTTTCTAGTCCTCTTCTAGAGGACTTGCACCATTAGACAGGGAATTCTATTCCCTGGCGGTCTGGTTGGTAAACCAATGAATTTGGTTAGCGGGATGCCCCCGACTAAAACCCATCAAACCCTGCTATTATTGGCGCATCTTCTTTAATTTTACGCGGTTTCCACCCCACAAGAGTTAAAACGAATACCCCTCTTCTTAATGCGGTAAACCCTCTACCCGCATCAAATCCAATTCGCGTTCAAATATTTCATCAATTGGCAACATTTGACCATCAGCGGTCATAAATTTATGGTCTTTTGTTGCCCGAATCAATGAACCATCTTCCAAGGAATACTCAAATACCTCTTGTTCTCCGCGGTCGTGCCACTGTGCTACAGGTTGCGTGTAAATATTTCCATTATTATCAACGCTGTACACACTACATTCAATGCCTTTTTCTACAATTTCTCCAATCGGCATTAATCCATATTCTACTGTCAATATCTCCGTGTCATAGCTTAAACAATATTCAGCAAACTTCAACATTTGCTCAAATAATTCATCCGCAACCTTTTTCTGAACACCATTCTTCGCTGCGCCATCCACGAATTTTTCTCGCTGCTTTTGCATCTCAGAAACTTTCTTTTTACCCATCGCCCGACGCAGCAAGTCAGCTTGTCCTAAAGAATATCCAGCCATATCTTGAGCAATTTTCATGATTTGCTCTTGATAGACCATAATTCCATAAGTTTCGTCTAATATTGGTTCTAGAACTTGGTGTTGATAATCAATTTTTTCTCGGCCGTGTTTGCGGTTAATAAATTTAGGAATTAGCCCCGCATCTAATGGGCCTGGTCGATAAAGTGCCAAAATTGAAGAAATATCTTCTATATTAGAAGGTTTCAAATCTCGCACGATCTGACGCATTCCCGAAGATTCTAATTGAAATATTCCTTCTAACTCACCTGCTTCTAATAACTCATAAGTTTTTTGGACATCTTTAGGTAAACTACTATGTTCACCTTTAGCTAATATCCTTTGGGCTTTTCGTTCCTGGCGAGGAATTTCATCAGGATCAACCCGATATCCTCTTGTTTCTTGAATCAAATCAACGGTCTTTTGAATTAGCGTCAGGTTCCGCAAACCCAGAAAATCCATTTTCAACAAACCCATTGATTCCAAGTCTTCCATGAAATATTGGGTAATTACAGAACCGTCATTATTCTTCTGTAACGGGACAATTTCATCAAGTGGATCGGCGGAAATTACCACACCTGCTGCATGAACACCAAAAGTTTTGTTAGTTCCTTCAATTCGCATCGCCATATCAAGCCAATGGCGAACATGGGGGTCTGTATCATATTTCTCTTTAAACTCTGGTTCTGGGGTTTCATTAGAAATCATCACCTTGAGTTTCGTTGGTTTCCCCCGAACTACAGGAATTAATTTCGCCATTTTGTCAGCTTCGCCGTAGGGAATATTTAATACTCTGGCGACATCTTTCAAAACTGCTTTAGAAGTTAGGCGGTTAAAAGTAATAATTTGGGCAACTCTATCTGCACCATATTTATCAGTTACATATTCAATAACTTTATCCCGTTGTTCAATACAGAAATCCGTATCAATATCAGGCATGGATTTCCGTTCTGGGTTCAAAAAGCGCTCGAATAGTAATCCATGATGTACAGGGTCAATGTTGGTAATTCGCATCGCATAGGCAACTAATGAACCAGCCGCAGAACCCCGACCTGGCCCCACAGGAATATTATTATCTCTAGCAAATTTGATGTAGTCCCATACAACTAAAAAGTATTTGGAAAAACCCATCTGCTGAATCATTTTCAGTTCGTATTCCAATCTTTCTTTGTAGACGGAATCGACTTCTTGACGCGATTTGCGATTTAAGCGTTCTAAAAGTCCGTTCCATGCAACATCTTCGGCGTAAGTGTCAGCAGTATGACCAGAGGGAATGGGGGGTGTCGGAATCTGAGGCTCACCCATGATATGGTAAGGCTCGACTTTATCGGCCACTTCTTCAGTAGTTGCGATCGCTTCTACAATTACATCATCCGGTAAATGGTCGCGAAATAGCTGCCGCATCTCCTCACCAGATTTGAGATACTCTGTGCCGCTATAACGCATCCGCTTATCTTCAACAATTAATTTGCCAGTTTGAATACATAGCAAAGCGTCATGGGCTTCAACGTCAAAACAAGAGATAAAATGTGAATCATTAGTGGCAATGATTTTAATCCCTAGTTCCCGCGCAATTTTGACTATTTCAACATTCACAATCCGGTCTTCTTGGGAACCGTGGTCTTGAATTTCTAGATAATAATCATCACCAAATATATCTTTATACCACTGAGCAACTTTCCGGGCTGCATCTGGTCTATTACTGAGAATCGCTTGGGGAACTTCCCCACCCAAACAAGCGCTGGTGACAATCAAGCCTTCATGATATTCTTTTAATAAATCTTTATTAATACAAGGACGAGAAAAAATTCCTTTACCTTGAACACCTTTAAGGTGAGAAATTGTAGTTATTTTGACTAAGTTTTTGTAACCTTTGGTATTTTTAGCTAAAACAACTTGATGATATTTAGGGCGGCGTTCTTGTTTTTCAATATCGCCGTTAATTACATACATTTCATTGCCGATAATCGGCTTAATATTTTGACTACGGCAGATTTTGATCAGTTCAACGGCTCCATACATGACACCATGATCAGTAAGAGCGATCGCTTTCATTCCCAGTGCGATCGCTTGATTAACCAACTCTGGTAGCTGACTTGCTCCATCAAGTAGACTGTAGTCACTGTGAATATGTAAAGGGACAAAGGACATAAGCAATTTAAAATCCAAAATTTAATGCTAATCAGCTGATCTCTAGGGGTCTACCCAA
>JBGTMK010000991.1:0-4634 GCA_041743605.1 Nostoc sp. | reverse complement strand
AAATCATGCAAATTATGTGTAGTCATTGCGAGCTTTGCGAAGCAATCCCAGAGACTTTGCGATTGCTTCGCAAAGCTCGCAATGACACAAGAGAGATTTTGCCCTGACACAAAAATAGCATGAGTCAAAAACGTCCAAATTCCATCAAAGTCAACAGCCTAGCCAGAACCTCCAGGCAAGATTATTCGTATCGAAACATTAAGGAATATTGCATTTCTGTAGAAACCTGAAGGTAAAGCGCCAAATCACCCGAAAGACCGTGATAGTATGCTCTCGGTAAATGTGAAGATTGGGAGAAAGACCTTTGACACTACGGGTTGCTGTTATTGGGTCAGGCCCTGCTGGTTCATCTGCCGCTGAAACACTGGCAGCCTCTGGGATTGAAACCTACCTGTTTGAGCGGAAGCTAGACAATGCAAAGCCTTGTGGGGGTGCAATTCCCCTGTGTATGGTGGATGAGTTTGACTTACCACCAGAGATTATCGATCGCCGCGTACGGAAGATGAAAATGATTTCGCCTTCCAACCGCGAGGTTGATATCAATCTGATAAATGAAGAAGAATATATAGGAATGTGCCGCCGGGAAGTGCTAGATGGCTTTTTGCGGGATCGGGCGGCAAAAGTAGGCGCAAATTTAATTAATGCGACTGTTCATAAACTTGATATACCAGGAAACAATACTGATCCCTATACCATCCATTACGTTGACCATACAGAAGGTGGCGCACATGGTATTACCAAAACCCTGAAAGTGGATCTGATTGTAGGGGCCGATGGGGCTAATTCTCGTGTTGCCAAAGAAATGGACGCTGGGGATTACAATTATGCGATCGCTTTCCAAGAGCGAATTCGCTTACCCGAAGACAAAATGGCCTACTACAACGACCTCGCCGAAATGTATGTCGGTGATGACGTTTCTACTGACTTCTACGCTTGGGTTTTCCCCAAATATGATCACGTAGCTGTCGGAACTGGTACGATGCACATCAATAAAGCCAGCATCAAACAGTTACAAGCTGGTATTCGTGCCCGTGCTTCCGAGAAACTAGCAGGCGGTAAAATCATCAAAGTCGAAGCCCACCCCATTCCTGAACATCCCCGTCCCCGTCGTGTTGTCGGTCGCATCGCTTTGGTGGGAGATGCTGCTGGTTACGTTACGAAGTCCTCTGGCGAAGGTATTTATTTTGCCGCTAAATCTGGGCGAATGTGTGCTGAAACCATTGTAGAAACATCTAACAGTGGTAGCCGTATTCCTACAGAAGGCGACCTCAAGGTTTACCTGAAGCGTTGGGATAAAAGATACGGACTCACTTACAAGGTGTTGGACATTCTGCAAACCGTGTTCTATCGTTCCAACGCCACCCGTGAGGCGTTTGTGGAAATGTGTGATGACCTCGATGTGCAACGGCTAACATTCGATAGCTATCTGTATAAGACGGTTGTCCCTGCTAATCCCATCACCCAATTGAAGATTACTGCCAAAACTATTGGTAGTCTAATTCGGGGTAATGCCCTTGCACCTTAATTGAGGGCAAAGGACTGGGAATTCCAACAAATAAATTACTCGATTTTGTGGGGTGGATATCTTGCACGCTTAATTAATCAGGGCGGGCAAGATGCCCACCCCACAATATATATTTTTATCTGAGATAGATGAGGCGGTGAGCGAAGATGTCGAATACCAAGTAGATAATCGGTTGAAACAGCAGAATACTTATTTTTGGGTTGATAGCACTCCAGTTTCAGTTGCGTCTAGTAAACAAGTGTTACCTACAATTGGTCGGATCAATTTAGCTTATACACCACCAGAGTATCGTCGCAAAGGATATGCCACTGCCTGTGTCACAGCGTTAAGCCAAAAACTGCTAGACCAGGGATGTCGCAATTGTTTCCTCATAGCAGATTTAGCCAATTCCACAGCCAATCATATTTATCAAGCGATTGGGTATTGCCCCATTTGTGATTGGCACGAATACTCATTCACCTCAAAGGAGTAAGCAGAATAAAGCGATCGCTCCAATTAAATTACTTTCTATGGCAGAATATGCAAACTGCGATCGCTCCAGGCTGTTAAATTTAGGTGAGCAACTGGTCTAGCAATGACTGTCTGGGCAATAGTGGTAGTTTTCAGAAGGACAAGCAAGATAATCTTCGCCCTGTTTTTTAATAATTTACTGCGGTAGGAACGCTGCATAACGTGGATTGAAGGGGCAAAATAGAAAACATGACGATTGAATCCAATTCCTCTAATCTACCAACCCCAAAACCAGTTCCCGAAAACGACTTGCAACCAGATGACTTTGACAGTAGTACAACTGAGAAAAACTTAAGCTCAGAAGCCCTAGCGGCGAGCGCGTTTTTAAAATCTCCGCAACAGACAATTGCTTTACAACAATCCCGTTCTGACTTCAACCAACCCACTACCAAGCAATTTACAGTTAAGCCGAGGGCATTGCTGATCACTCTAATCGCGATCGCCATCACCTTTATTGGAGTTATCTTCAATAACTGGATCGTCGGCATTATCGGAACACTGACGACTTTGTTGTTATCCCTGGCGATATTATTGCCTTGGTTGCAAGAAGTTTTAAATGAGTGGTTTTCACCCCAAAAACGCACCCTGTTTGTTGCCTTTTTGGGATTAATAGTAGCCATCATCGGCTTGATCAGATTCACAAGTGTAGGCGATCGCTTACTGCTTTTAGGACGCCAAATTAACTGGGAAACTTCTGGTAGCCTAGCAGAATGGTTTGGCGCTTTGGGGCAAATTCTCATTGCCATCATCGCTGTTTACGTAGCATGGCGACAATATGTCATTTCTAAAGACTTGACAATTCAGCAAAATATGCTTACGATTCAGCAAAATATTATCACCCAGCAACAGACAATTGATTCCTATTTCCAAGGCGTTTCAGACTTGGTATTAGATGAAGAAGGATTATTAGAAGATTGGCCTCAAGAAAGAGCGATCGCTGAAGGACGCACTGCGGCAATTTTAAGTAGTGTCGATGCTAGTGGTAAAGCGAAAATTCTCCGTTTTCTCTCACGTTCCAAGTTGCTCTCACCCTTAAAGCGCGATGGTCGATTAGGTAGAGCTATTCTTGATGGGAGTGGCGGATATGCCGAAGACCGTCTTGAAGGTGTGCGCGTCATCGATTTAGGCGTAACGTTAGCCGCAGCAGACCTTTCTGGTACTGATTTGCGTTGGACTGACCTGAGCGAAGCTAATCTTGTCCGCGCTAATCTGGCGGGTTGTGATTTAGTAAAAGCTAATCTCTCTCGCACAATTTTATACGGCGCTAATCTTAGCGGTGCTGACCTAAACGGGATTCGCCTATTCTACGGTGTAGTGGAAAAAGCCTCACCCCGCAGTCGCACTGAACCACCAGATTATGAAACTGGCGAACAAACTGGTGCTGTGGTGGAAAATGCCGATTTCACGAATGTGCAACGGATGTCTGAGTCTACACGTTGCTACTGTTGCACTTGGGGTGGTGAAAAAACCAGAGGTACTATTCCTGGTGGTTGTGAAGGTATTACCAATAAGTTGGGAAGATAGTGACAACAGAATTCAGAATTCAGAATTCAGAAGTAAAACACAGTTTAAATACTTCTCTCCACATAGTGCTACGTGTTCCCCAATCTCTAACTCTACCGACCTGCAACAAATATCTGTTCTGCGGTCAAATTCAGGTCTGGAAATGTTTGGGAGATCAGGCGTTCTGTTCCCCTAAACTGTTGTCCTTGATAAGTTCCATCGACTAACTGATAAATGGTGATCACAGGTTGTTTGGATAAGCCGATGTAGCGTTTGCCTCCTAGCCCTAGATAATCTGCGATCCAATACTCCCCAATCCCTAAAGCTTCGTAGTCTTCCACTTTCCTAGCATAGTCATTCTGCCAATTGGTACTAACGACCTCCACGACCAATTTAACAGACTTGCCTAGTGTAATCACTGGCTCAGTTCTCCATAATGGCTCATTCGCTAAAGCCGTCTGATCAAGAATCACAACATCGGGTCTAAAAGCTGAATTTTGACCTAATGGTTTAATCAGACATTTCATGGGAATAAACCAAAGCAAATTGAGCAGATCAATTGCTACGTTGAGCTTACGATTAATCAACCCAGTTACCTGTTCATGAAGTCCAGTGGGTTCCAAGTCGATTAGTTCTCCGTCGATTAACTCGTAGCGTACATCATCCACATAGCCAGCAATGAATGCCTCAGAGCTAAGAGTACCTGTATTAAGACTGGCTGAAACCATCGAGATTTGTCCTTTCAGGTTCAGAACTAGAGCAGCAATACTGCTCTTAATTATTTTAATTAGGCAAAGTCAATTGACTAATACGCTTCAAAATTTGGAGTACATTATATAACTCATTACCACGGTTACGGACATCAAAAATATCCGAAGTGCCATAGCGAGGAGGATAACCTTTGAGCAGTTTAATGAACATAAAACTGCCACCAGAAGTAATCATGCCAAATACTACATCTTGTGACTGGGGAGCAGCCAGCATATATGCCAGAATTTGGTCAAGTCCTGCTTCTACCGAATAAGCAACCTGTTTAGACTCAATAACTGTTACCCAGAATTTTTGATTTAGAAGTAAGAAGTCAATTCTTCCTTTG